>JASFSF010000293.1:0-4061 GCA_050114555.1 Ignavibacteria bacterium | reverse complement strand
CATTCTCTAAAACACTATAATTTTCCTCATCATTTTCGAAGTAACCAATACTGGTAAAGAGGTTTAAGATCAAATTAAATTTTGTATTAACTTCGAATTGTCTAATATCGGAATGCACGAAATGAATATTCAGGTTGTTCTTATTTGCTTTTTTCTTGGCAACCGAGAGCAAATATTTGCTCAGGTCAACTGCAGTAACTTCAAATCCTTCCTTTGCAAAATAAATAGCATGCCTTCCGGAACCGGTAGCCATATCTAATACTTTTTTCCCAGATTTAATCTTAATATTATCAAGTATCAATCCGGCTAAATTTGCGGCTTCCTCTTCGTCCCTGTGACGATAAACCTTTAAATAGTCTTTTGAATTGAACCAGGCTTCAAACCATTCCATATTTCAATACTTTATTCTATTCATCAGAGCACGGCCGATGGTTGCATTATCGGCAAACTCCAAATCACCGCCAATTGGCAATCCCCGAGCAATTCGTGTGACTTTGATTTTAAACGGTTTAATTAACCTGGCTAAATAAAGTGCGGTTGTTTCCCCTTCGGTATCGGCATTTAAAGCAAGGATTATCTCTTTAACATCTTCACTTTCAAATCTTTTTATTAATGCCTTTATATTTAGCGATTCTGGTGTTACACCCGAAAGCGGGGATAGAACTCCCCCAAGCACATGGTATAATCCTTTAAATTCATTAGTCTTTTCAATGGCAATTACATCACTCGCTTCTTCAACAATACATATGATTGTGTTATCTCTTTTAGTGCTCGTACAAATTTCACACAAATCATCCTCGGATAAATTGAAGCATCTATCACAATATTTAAGTTTTGATTTTAACTCTTTAAGCGATTTTAAAAAGTTTTCAACTTTCCCATCATCCATTTTTAAAATAAATAATGCAAGTCTTTGAGCGGTTTTCTTCCCTATCCCCGGAAGTTTACTAAGTTCATCAATTGCAATTGAAAGTGGTTCGGCAATTTGCAATTCTACATTCCCGGAATATTCATACCCGGCGGTATCATCCCCTTTGTTACCTTTGCCATTTCTTCTTCTGCCATTTTAGCCGCCGAGCTTAGTGCTTTATTTACAGCTGCAACTACTAAGTCCTCAAGTATTTCTTTTTCGTCCTGTACTATGACCTGCGGGTCAATTTCTACGGAAATAATTTCTCTGTTTCCGTTAGCTGTTGCTTTAATCATTCCGCCTCCGGCTTCTTCAGTAATAGTCTGATTACCAAGTTCGCTCTGCACTCTCTGCATTTCAGCCTGCATTTTCTGCACCTGTTTCAACATTCCTTGCATTCCGCCTTTCATACAGCATCCTCCTGGATTGGAAATTATTTTTTTTTGTTTAATTTGGATTCAAATATAATACAAATGATTGACTTTATGTACCGAACTTTTATAATTTCTCCAGTGCGTTTCAATTACTATTTTATTGTAAAAGTTATTGGTGATGATATTACAGCAAAGTAAAGAAAACTTGCCTTTCGATGAGCAGAACTATTTTAGAGTAGAATACTCTGACTTTTTTTATTCCACTCAAAACAAGAAGGTAAAAGTAAAAGATCTGGGAAAGAAATTCGCATCCATCAATTCATTTTTCTTCGATTATCTTAAAGAATATCACGTCCCTTGTGCATTTATTAAGAGTCACCAGGATAATTCATTAGTTTACATAAAGTATGATGAACTTTCATTTTCCGTCAAAATTCTAAATGCCTGTGACAAAAGAACCGCAAAAATTTTCTCTCTTAAGGAGGGTGATCCACTCGATCTGCCTGTGTTCGAATATCATTATGGTGACAATAAAAACTCATTAATTTCGGAAAGTCATTTAACAGCTTTCGATGTATGTTCAAATGAAGATTTGAAAGTGATTAACCGAATCTGTTCAAAAGTAAATGCAGTACTAAAAGCTTTTTTTGAAAGAAGAAATGAAACTGTTGCTGAGGTAACCTGTACATTTGGAAAATACGAAGATAAAATATATCTGGTAAATGATTTCTCTCCTATGAGTCTTAAAATCTTCACTAACGGGAATACAAAAAAATGGACTGACCCCTACCGGCTTAAAACCTCCAATGAAATGCGCAAATACACCGACTTCCTCTTCAATATTACAAGCGCTTAAAAATGTTTACAAAGTATGGCTACACTACCATAGGAGTAACAGCAATTATTTCATTCCTCCTGATAGTTGCCGGATTATATGTTAGCCATAACATAGCAAAATATAGCTTTTATTTAATAGCAATTTTTCTTCTCACATTTACTCTTTATTTCTTTCGTGATCCGGATAGAACTGTGCCCGGCAAAGATAATATCATCGTTTCTCCGGCAGATGGCAGGGTACTTTTCGTTAAACAGATTGTAGATGAAAAATTTATTGGCGGCAATGCAACTCAAATCTCGATATTTATGTCTCCTCTAAATGTTCATGTAAACAGAATTCCAATCAGCGGCAAAGTAGTTTACCTGAAGTATTATGAAGGCCGCTACGTAGCTGCATTTGAAGACGAAGCATCTGATACGAATGAGAGATCGGTTACCGGCATTATTAATCCAAACGGTAAAATTTTATTCACACAGGTTGCAGGATTTATTGCCAGAAGAATTATTAATGAACTGAATATAGATGATACGGTTACAATAGGTGAAAGATTTGGAATGATTAAGTTTGGCAGCAGAGTTGATGTACTTGCTCCTTTAAACTGGATACCCAGAGTAAACAAAGATGAGAATGTAACAGCCGGTGAAACAATTCTATTTGAATTAGCAGATTAACTATGCGCATTCGAGTAACACGTTCGGTAATTCCAAATCTTTTCACATCGCTGAATATGTTTTGCGGTTTTCTCTCCATCATATCCGCCAGTAAAGGAGACTATAACTACGCCGCATGGTTGATTATAGTTGCAGCAATTTTTGACGCTCTCGATGGAATGGTTGCCAGATTTACTAATTCAAGCTCAGAAATTGGAGTGGAGCTCGATTCCCTTTCAGATGTTGTAAGTTTCGGTGCTGCACCTGCTTTTATAATATACTCTACTCATTTCTATCAATTTAATACAATTGGAATCCTATTAAGTTCACTTCCCCTGATCGCAGGCGGATACAGATTAGCTAAGTTTAATGTTCAGGTGGTTGGTTTTGAAAAATCATTCTTTTTAGGATTACCGATTCCAACTTCTGCACTTACAATTGCATCATTCATACTGGCTTTCTATGATAAAGGATATGCACAGCCATATTCAGATGCAATCTTACCTATGATATTTATCCTTTCATTCTTAATGATCAGTAATATCAGATACGAGTCAATACCGAAATTTTCATTAACAGGCATTAAGGAAAAACCTTATCATTTCATTTTTCTTATTATTGCAGTACTACTTGTAATATTCTTGTACACGGAAGGTTTATTTTACACATTTATTTTCATGATCGTAATCGGTATTTTAAGACACGTTTTTCTATTTCTAAAGAACAGAACTATTTAATTTTTTCATTTATATTATAATTCAGCGGAGCAGTATTGTATAAAGTAAAAGTTCTAATAAAAAGAAGACCTTCCATCCTCGATCCACAGGGGAAAGCTGTTGAAATTGGTGCCCGTAACCTGGGATTAAAAAATATTAAAAATACCAGAATCGGAAAATTAATTGAATTCGATGTTGATATTAATGATAGAACTGAAGCTGAAAATGAGATAAACCAATATTGCAATAAGTTGTTGTCAAATCCAATTATGGAAGATTACGAATTTACTCTTTCTGAAAATACTTTTTCAGGAGAAAAGGCTTGATGAAGCAGCCTACCTTTGGCGTTGTCGTTTTTCCGGGTTCCAATTGTGATCATGATGCATTTTATTCATTACATAAAATATTGGATTACAAGGTAAGTTTTCTCTGGCACAAGGATACTGATCTTAAAAATAATAAAGTTATTATTCTTCCCGGAGGATTTTCTTATGGCGATTATTTAAGAAGCGGCGCTATTGCAAGATTCTCTCCAATTATGAATTCAATAATTCAATTTGCCAACAATGGGGG
>JASFSF010000292.1:0-4062 GCA_050114555.1 Ignavibacteria bacterium | reverse complement strand
ATTCTCACTTTATTATAAAACAGATGATATCTATGCGCTTGTTGTCTCAGGATTAATTACTTCTGCAACCGGAACTTTTATCTGGTTCTTCACTCGCAATAATCAAAATAAAGAAATAGGCAAAAGAGAAGGATACATGATTGTTTCTCTTGGCTGGATAATCATGGCGTTGTTCGGTTCAATTCCATTTATAGTTTATGGAGCAATACCGAATTATACCGATGCTTTCTTCGAAACTATGTCCGGTTTTACAACCACCGGTGCAACAATTCTAAAAGATATTGAAGCCGTTCCTGCCGGATTGCTATTCTGGAGAAGTCTTACACAATGGCTTGGAGGGATGGGAATTATTGTTCTCTCTCTGGCAATTCTTCCAATACTTGGTATCGGCGGTATGCAGTTATTCTCAGCCGAGGTTCCGGGAATTACAAAAGATAAAATTCATCCGAGAGTTAGAGAAACTGCGAAAAGATTGTGGGGTATTTATGTTATCCTGACCTTTACTGAGATGATTCTTTTACTCATTGGCGGTATGAATTTATTTGACGCTATAACTCATTCATTTACAACTATGGCAACCGGAGGTTTCTCTACAAAGAATGCAAGTACTGCTCACTTCTCTTCACCCTTTATTCAATATGTGTTTATAATATTTATGTTATTTGCCGGGATGAATTTTACACTGCACTATTTTGCACTTCATAGAAAATTCGATTCATTTAAAAACAATTCTGAGTTCAAGTTTTATATTTCATTTATTTTACTAGCAACCATACTAATCGCTATTATTCATTTACCTCATACCGATTTTCATATTGAAGAGGCATTTAGAATGACATTATTTCATGTCACTTCGTTAACAACAACAACCGGTTATGTTTCATCCGATTATGAAAACTGGGCTCCGTTCTCAAGGATGTTTTTCTTCACAATTTTATTCATAGGTGGTTGTGCCGGATCTACAGGAGGTGGAATAAAATTTGCCCGTCATTTTCTTTTATTTAAAAACAGCATACTTGAATTGAAAAGATTAATTCATCCAAGGGCAATTATACCTGTAAGGTTTAACGGAAAAGGCGTCAGCCCCGAAATAATATCAAATGTGCAGGCATTTTTTATTTTTTATATCGGGATAACTGTATTCGGTTCAATTATTCTCTCTTTTCTAGGTTTGGATTTTGTTACATCTGCAGGGGCTGTTGCAACATGTATTGGAAATGTCGGTCCGGGAATTGGTGCAGTTGGACCTGTTAATAATTTTGCCGACTTGCCGGATATTTCAAAGTGGATTTTAAGTACATTTATGTTATTAGGCAGGCTGGAATTATTTACAGTTCTGCTAATTTTTACACCATCTTTCTGGAAATCCTGATACAGCATTTATTGCTGTATTAATTACCGGGATTAGCTCACCAAAGTATATGTCAGGGATATTTTGAAGCGGAAATAAAAGAGATAATTTCTTTAAAGAAATGCATTCTGCTCCGGTTCAATAAGTCAAATTCAAAAAAGTTATGCTTAAAATGATTGACGTTTGTCAACCATTTTTGTGGCATAATAATTAATATATAACTGTTTTTATACAGATTATATCCTATAAAAATTATATATTTGCTCTCTATTTAACGGAATTGGTATGAGCGGGAAAGAGATATTAAAAAAATATAACGATCCTAAAAACTTCTTCAACCGGGATTTAAGCTGGGTAGAATTCAACCGCCGTGTTTTAGAGGAAGCATTAAACCCGGAATTACCATTATTAGAACAAGTAAAGTTCGTTTCCATTTTCTCATCCAATCTTGACGAATTCTACATGATCAGAATTGCAGGTTTAAAACAACAGATTGCTGCAAATATTCATAAACCTGCAATTGATGGACTTACACCGATTGAACAGATCAGGAAAATAGAGAAAACTCTGAAACCAATGATTAAAAAATTGAATGATCATTGGACAAATAAACTTGTACCCGAATTGAAGAACCATGGTCTGGCAATACTGGATTTTCAGGAATTCTCTGATGAAGATCAAGCAAAGTTAACAGATTATTTCAACAAAGAAATTTACCCGGTACTTACTCCCCTTGCATTCGATCCGGGGAGACCATTTCCTTATATTTCAAACCTGAGTTTAAATCTTGCAATCCTACTTAAAAAACCAAATGGCGAAAATTATTTTGCCCGTCTTAAGATTCCAAAAATTTTACCACGATTGCTTAGAGTTGATGATATCCTAAAACCCGGCAAAAAACTTAAAGTTGGTGAAAAATTTAATGCAAGATTTATTTGGCTGGAAGATTTCATTAAAGCTAATCTGGATGTCCTTTTTCCCGGGCTGGAAGTAATAGATGCACACCGCTTCAGAATTACTAGGGATACTGATATTGAGTTACAGGAGGATGAGGCAGACGATTTGCTGCGTGTAATTGAGGAAAACATTCGGCAAAGAAGATTTGGTTCGGTTGTAAGGTTGGAAATAGCAACCCGCATTCCTGATTTTGTAAGAGATACTCTAATTGAAAATCTTCAGATAACGCATGCAGATGTGCATATTCAGGATGGTCCGGTTGGGTTAAGTGATGTTATGAGTTTATACCAACTGCCATTACATCATTTAAAGGAAGCGCCGTACTATCCCGTTGTTCCAAAATTCTTTGAGGAAGAGGAAGACATATTTTTTACTATCAAACAGCGCGAGATTCTCCTTCATCATCCATATCAATCTTTCACTCCGGTAATAGATTTTATCAAACAAGCAGTGAAAGATCCCGATGTTCTGGCCATCAAACAAACTCTTTACAGGGTTGGTGCAAATTCACCAATTATCGATAGCCTGATTGAAGCTGCAATCCGGGGTAAGCAAGTTGCTGTTCTGGTGGAGCTTAAAGCAAGATTTGATGAAGAGAACAATATTTTCTGGGCAAGGAAACTCGAGAAAGTTGGAATCCATGTTGTTTACGGTTTAATTGGTTTAAAAACACATGCTAAAATGACATTGGTTGTAAGAAAAGAATCGGATGGTGTTAACAGGTATGTGCATCTGGCAACCGGAAACTATAATGCTATAACGGCAAAACTTTATACTGATCTGGGATTTTTTACGTCGGATAAAGACATATGCGCAGATGTTTCTGATATCTTTAACTATTTAACCGGTTATTCAAACCAGAAGGGGTACCGAAAGTTATTGGTAGCACCGATAAATATGCGTAATAAAATGATTGAAATGATAAGCAGAGAAATTGATAATGTTAAATCGGGTGGCAAAGGCCGGATTATCTGGAAACTAAATTCGCTTGTAGATCCTGCTATTATTGCTGAATTATATGAGGCGTCAAACTGCGGAGTGAAAATAGAACTAATCATTAGAGGCATATGTTGTCTTGTTCCTAATGTACCGGGATTAAGTGAAAACATAAGAGTCACAAGTATTGTCGGAAGGTATCTTGAACACAGCAGAGTCTTCTATTTTTATAATAACGGTAAAGAAGATATTTACCTGAGCAGCGCGGATATTATGCAAAGAAATCTGGATAGAAGAGTTGAAATTTCGTTCCCCATACACGACCCGAATTTAAAAAACGAATTGATGCGAACACTTCTTAAAGTATCGATAAAAGATAACACTAAGTCAAGAATGCTCTTGCCTGATATGAGTTACAAACCGGTTATTCCTCAGAACGGTGAAAAAAAGGTCAATAGCCAGGAATGGTTGATGAAACATTCTATTAAAGCTCATGGTGAAAATATAAAGTTATAATCAGTAAAACTTTTCTTACCAAATTTTTAACGAATGACTATAATTAAGAAAGGATAGGATTTCCGAATGCCTGATATTACAAAAAGTGAAATTTTAAATGCAATTAAAAAAGTTAATGATCCAAAATTAGATACTGCACACCTTACACTTAATTCAATTAAGAACTTTAAAATAGAAAACGATTCATTAACAATTGACATCTCCTTACCTGTCCCGGAGAAGAGCGTTGAGGAAAGTGTTTTTAACAAAGTTATTGATTCAATTAAAAATGAATTTCCTACTTTAAAGGAAATTCATTTTAA
>JASFSF010000291.1:0-4063 GCA_050114555.1 Ignavibacteria bacterium | reverse complement strand
AACATTATAATACTGCCCATCGAATGCGCAATGATCAAAATATCTCTCTCCTTGTACCGGTTCAACTCATTAATCAGTTTTGTAATTATTAAATCTTTTGCAAAATACTTAGCATCGGTTTCATTGTTACTGTGTTTTAAAAAGTAGATGTCAAGATCCCTGAAAAATTTCTTTATAATCAAATCTGTAAAGGAAGGAAATCTTAAATGAATGGATTCGTTAAAAAGAATTTTATCTCTTTGTCTTTTAAAGAAATTAAGGAATCTTTCTTTAAAGTTCTTTTGTTTCTGCTTTTTAATTGAAACAGCCGGCTTGTATCTTTCTTCTATGTATATTTCACTGTCCTCATCAGTTTCATCCGGATCAAGGGGAGTGGGGTGAAGAAAATCTGCCCAGTAAATAAGTTTAAAATCAAAATTTAAATGCGGACGACCGATTCTTTGCAGTCCTTCAATGATTGATCTTCTCCACCACTTTTCGAGCAGTTTCTTTGGCGGTTTGTTTCCAAGTCCGTGAACACCCAGAATAATTTTTTTCATAACGGGAAATTAAATAATCTTTTCTTCAGTTAATTTTGTTTTCAACCAGTGAGCTCTGTTTGTTGTTATTCCGTGAATTCCATCCCCAACAAGCTGTCCGGCTCGTTCTGTATCGTCAACAGTCCAGGTATAAATTTTTAATCCTGCTTCTTTTATATTTTGAATCACATCCCGATTCAAGAATTTGCTTTCTTCTACATCTAAACCATTAAGATTTGCTGATAGACATTTGTCTATAACTTTTTTTAGTCGATATTCAGTTTTATATTCTCGTTTTTCTAATATCCAATATGATTCATATTGAGGAAATGTTTTCTTCACTAATTTCATTGTTTTAATATTAAAACCTATAAACTTTATTTGGTCGGGATTGATATTTTTCTGACTAAGTACATTTTCTAACGGTTTTATTATTTTATTACCACTTTTGATTTCAACGAATAATTTTTTCTCAGCAGGTATTGTTTCAATCACTTCCGTTAATAAGGGAATTCTCTCATTCTTCCATTTTGTTCCTTTAAATTTTCCAACATCAACCTTCAATAACTGATCGTAATAATTTGATGCAACTCTTTTATATACGCCGCCTGTTCTCCAAGTGGATTTATCATGAATCAAAATAATTTTTTCATCTTTAGTTAATCTTACATCAACCTCTACAGCATAAGCATTTCTTTCCCAGGCCAGATTGATCGATGCTAACGTGTTTTCAGGCGCATCATAAGATTCACCTCTATGAGCAATAATTATTAAATCATTTTTATTCACCGGAGACTTTTTGTTTTTGTATGAATTTGTAGTTTATATAAAGTTCTGATTTGATGAATTAATATTATTTGATAATTTTAGATATAGTTAACGTTTAAATATCAACAATTATTTCTTAATATTATATGGATGATCCTAAACGATTTAAACATAAAATAGACATTATGGTCAGATTTTCTGATCTGGATGCATTAGGTCATGTGAATAATGCGACCTATCTTTCCTATATACAGGATGCACGTATTTCTTATTTCAACCGGATATTAAATCGTAAAACAGATGATCTCAAATACAATGCAATTATTGCCAGAATTGAAATTGATTACAAGAATCAAATCAGTCTTGGTGATAAAGTTACAGTATACACAAAATATACTGCTGTAGGTGAAAAGAGTTGTAACGTTGAAAGCGTAGTAGTTGTGAATAAAGGTGATGAGGATATTATTGCAGCAAACTGTTTATCAGTATTGGTATCATTTGATTATCAACTCGGTGTTGCAACTCCAATTCCGGGAAAGTGGAGAAAAGCCATTGAAGAATATGAGGGAATAAGTTAGTTTAAGTGTAATAAAAAATATTATAATAAATTTGTGGGGGTATCATGCGAAAGATTATTTTCGATATTGAAACCTGTGCTTATCCATTTAATTCACTTACAGAAAGTCAGCAAGAATATTTGTTGCGATATGCCGAGAAAGAGATTGACGCAGACAGAAGAAAGGAACAGATCGATCAGTCAATCAGGTATATGAGTCTCTATCCCTTAACTGCCAAATGTATAGCTATCGGCATTTACGATATAGACAAATCAAAATCATTTGTTTACTACGAAAGTGCTGAAGCTGAGGAATGGCAATCCGAGGACAAACTAATTCATTGCAAGGGATTAAGCGAAGAAGAAATGCTGAAGTCTTTCTGGAAAATTATTGATGTGACTGACACTGTAGTAACATTTAACGGAAGGAACTTTGACATACCGTTTTTAATGATTCGTTCGGCAATGTTAAAAGTTAAACCGGCAAAAAATCTTATGGGTAACAGGTATGATATTAATACACATATTGATCTTTTGGATCAATTTACTTTTTATGGAATAACAAGAAAATTCAATCTGGATTTCTACTGCAAAGCGTTTGGAATAGAATCACCCAAGACAAAAGAAATTTCAGGGATGGAGGTAAAGAATCTTTATGAGGCAGGCAAGTTAAAAGAAATTGCATCATATTGTGCTAAAGATATATATGCTACATACCAGCTTTATGAAATTTGGAACAATTACTTGAATTTGTAAACATTCTGAATATTTCTGATATCTGTACGCATTCTTACTCAAGCCATTTGCCAAACAATGTTGCATACATAATTCTGTAAATATCAGTATTATCTATTTTCCCTTTCATCAATTCAGCATTTAATCCTTCTGCTTTTGCAACAACAGAACCTGACACATCGCCATAACATGACCACGAAATTGCAAACGGAAATTGATGGCCATATTTATCTTTTGCAGACATGAATGGCCTTGTGCCTGTTCCATTTCTTCCATCCTGTGGGGCTCCGTTTTTACAGGTTTCATTTAACGGTTCATAAGGATCGTAATTCTTCCCAAGCCAACCATGCATTTCCATTCCTCCAGCTTCACTATCAGCAGCTGTAATTAGCAAGGTGTTTCTATCTTTCTCTAAAAATTTCAAAACAACACCGATAGCATCGTCGGCTCTCTTAACTGCTTCCAGCATTCCATTTGCATTATTTTTATTGCCCATGTTATCGGTACCTTCTTCCTCAACAACCAAAAAGAAATTCCCATTTTTCTTTGAAAGAAAATGTATTGCTGCTTCGGTCATCTCGGCAACAGTTGGAGCATCCGGTGAGTAGTTTTGCAGTCCTTTTTTTCTTAATGATTCTTCCGTCTGATCGTTAAAGGTGTGATGAGATTCGAATACCCCCAGTACTTTAACTACGTTATCAGGTATATTTCTTAATTCTTCACGAGAGAAAATAACATGATATCCATTTCCCTTTGCTATCTCTATTAAATTCAAACCGTCTTTTCGTTTTCCTGGTCCGAACTTTCCTGTAACTCCCTCCGGAATTAATACCTGTTCACCACCTGATAGAATGATATCTGCTTTTGACTCAATTATTTTTTTAGCGATTGCATCCCTGTTTCCTCTTGAAACATCACTGGCAACAAATACGCCTGTTCCCGGCTCAACAATAGTACCCGAGTTTACAATTCCAATCGAATAACCTTTAAGTTTTGCTTCCATCATTATGCTCAGATCGGAACCGGATAAAGACTTAAGCGGTTTATCGCCATTCATTCCATAAGAATCAACAACCACTTTTACGCCGTAAGCATGAATTGTTGCACCCGCTTGGGATGAAGCTGTTAATGTATTCAACGTATGTCCCTGGTATAATCCTATGTGTGTTAGTTTATCCCAGTTCATTTCTCCATCCGGGCCGTAGTAAAGAGTGCGTGCTGCATTATAGGTCGCAAGTGAGGTCCCATCAGGATGAATAAAAATTACGTTTCCGGTTTTAAATTGATTCTGGGAATCCTTATTTGTAAGACCGCAAATTACCAATAGAAGCAGTAGAGAAATTATTGGTTTACTCATTATCATTTTGTCTTTCACTTTAAATTGTAATTTAATTGTGTCTAATTTAATAATCTTTTTCATGCTTTATAATTTATGAAGTTAAAATTCTGCTTATTAATAATGATATTATTAATAGATTAAGTTTAA
>JASFSF010000290.1:0-4084 GCA_050114555.1 Ignavibacteria bacterium | reverse complement strand
CAAACATTCTATGAGTTCTCCTTTTCTGTTATCAACCAAGAATAACACCTCATTTTGATAAATGTTTTCCCGCTTTATTATTTGAATTAAGTTTTATCTGTTTTCTTCAAGCTGCTCAATAAATGCTTCAATGTTTGTTTTGGTTTGTTCATCGGAAATCAGTCGCATATCATTCAAATCGCCATTAATAGTAATACTTGGGATCCCAATTTCTTTTTCGATTCTTTGCGGCATGCCGTAACGATTATTCGAATTATTTGGACAGGTTTTGGCATCGTGAAATACTATACCATCAATATTAAACAATTCGATCATTCGTTTCAAATATTTTTCTTTTGTTTCATCAGCTTTCACAATAAATAACTCGCTGTAAGCTTTTGCCATGCTGTTAAAAGGATCATCAGGGTCGAAATCAGTAAATATCCAGCTGTTACAATAAGTAGAAGCAAGTACACAAGCTTTTAAACTTGCGAATAATTCCGAGTGTGGTCTTAATCTTCCCCAAACCGGCATTCCTTCCCAGTAAATACGGAACTTCTCATCATCAACCGCGCCATCGCCAGTTTTAACACGTTCTTTTAATTCTTTTAGCAGAACTTCATAATACTCAACTGCTTCTTTTGTCCCTCTCATCACTACAGCTGGACCCATATGAATAGTCCCATCAAAAAAAGTTAAGGGTGAGGGTTTTGCAGTTGCAGTCTCAAGAACTTCCTTCCAGAGTTCCGAACACTTTCTGGAAAGTTTTACTACCTCTTTCAATTTTTCGATGTCAAATTTATTTCCGGATATTTTTTCAAGCGGTTCAACTAAATCTTTTATCTGTTGTGCGATAGATGGAATAATATTCTCGTTTATCTCCGATGGATTTCTATGTGTATGTATTCCATAGCAAGGAACATTCAATTCCCTCGAATACCAGGAAAACCAGTCTTTTACATCCCTGCATTGATTTGTATTGTAAATGAGAACATCCGGTTTTGGAACACTTTCTATTCCTTCGAATGCCTTAGACAACGGTGTAATACCTTTTAAATATGCACCTATATCTGATGTTAGATATGAACAAATATCGGGAGAATAACCTATTGCATTAGCGTGGGGAATTACTTCTGTTGCCAAACGTGATGTCCCCAGCAATGCACCATGATTTTCCGGATAATATACTTTGAAACCTAATGCTAACAGGAGTTCAGCTGGTCCAACACTTGTACACCATGCAACTTTCTGATCATCTGATTTCGAAGCTTCATCAAGTTCATAAAAATAATCTGCCATGTACTTGTTCATCAGTTTTGTTGCTTCAATTTTCTTACGGGTTATTTTCTTTTCTTCACCCATTAGAACTCCTCCTGATTTTTAATTTTTTCAATACTTTAATTTTCTTCATTTAATTCGATCTTAGTATTTGATTCTTCCTTCGTTAAGCCGAACAATGCGGCACCTTCTGCACCGGAAAGCTGCGGATATTCAGGAACAAGAATTTTTCTCTTTATCATCTCCCCGGTCATCTTTACAAGGTATGGATTATGCGCGACAACTCCCCCTGTCATTACAACCTGCTCTGTAAAAGAATCCATTTCAATAATTCTTTTTATAACTGAAAAGAAAACTCCTTTTACAATATCAGGGAGTTTTTCACCATTCCTTATATTCTCAAGAATTTCTGTTGCCGAAAATACAGTGCAAAAACTTCCAAGTTTTACCATTTCATCGGCTTTTGATGCAAGGCTATCCATATCTTCAAGTGGTATGTCAAGTCGCGCGGACATCTCTTCGAGAAATGCACCTGTTCCTGCAGCACATTTTCTGTTCATTTTAAAACTTGATCGTTTACCATTTTCATCAAGTTTAATGATTTTATTATCCTGTCCGCCGATATCAATAATAGTAATAGCAAAAGGGAAATATCGGTAGCAACCCCTGGCATGACTTCCTATTTCAGTAACAGTTTCATCAGCATAGGATGCGTTATTTCTACCGTAACCCGTTGCGATTGATTTTATTATATCTTTCTGTTCTACACAAGCCATCTGAAGAGCTTCTTCCAGGCAAATATCAGCAGTCTTGGTAAAATCGGTACCCGACTTGTGCACTGAACGACCAATTAAGTTTTTACTGGAATCGATTACAGCAACTTTGGTCCTTGATGCCCCAACATCAACACCAACAAAAACCGGTTGTGAATTTAACTTATCCATTAATTCTCCTTTGCCACAAAGTCTCGAAGACTCAAAGTCACACAAAGGTTATCTGACAAAACGCTTTATACCTTGTTTTATTAATGGTACATTAAAATTAATTAAATAGCCAAGTCTTTTTCCTGTCAGTTTCAAGTGACTCAGTACTTGAGCTGACCAAACAGGATTAACCTGATCGACGGCTTTTATCTCACATATTACTAAATCATTTACCAGCAAATCCAATCTTAAACCTTCATTGAAAGTTATATTATCATAAACAATTGGTATCTCAACCTGCCTTGTTACATTTAACCTGGCTTTACTTAATTCATGCGCCAGTGAAATTTCATAAACCTTTTCAAGCAAACCCGGTCCTAATTCTTTATGAACCAGATATGCAGAATTCACAATTATTTTACCGATTCTTTCTTCTTCATCAGAAAGCGGTGCAAACTTTTCCATAAAAGAAATTCCCTCCATATTTCTTCGTGAATCTTCGTGACTTTGTGTCTTAGTGGCTAATGTTGTTATTACAAAATTCCTGTACTAATTATTAATTACTCTAACATTTTCATCTTTTAACTTCAGGTACCTGAATCCTCCCCAGATAGCAGCGCCCAATGCACCGGCATATATTGCATCGGGGTGAGATATAAATTCAAAATCGTATTTGCTTTCTTTGGCAAGTTCCTCAACACACTGGCACATTCCTTTATTCATCGCCATACCGCCGGTTAAAATTATAGGTGATTCTGCTCTCAACGATGAAAGCAATCTAACAACTCTGTTCGCAACAGAAAGGTGAATTCCTTTAATAATATCAGGTGTTACAATTCCTCTTGAAACCATATTTATTACGTCTGTTTCAGCAAGAACAGCACAAATCCCGGAAGGTGTTTCGGGCATCTCTGCCTTAAGCGAAACATCTCCAACTTCCTCAATCGATAAGCCGAGGTATCGGGAAATATTTTCTATGAACTGTCCTGAACCAGATGCACACTGTCCAGTCATTTTATAATCTAGAACTTTACCAAGATTGTTTACTTTTATTGCTCGAACAAACAATGCACCCATATCAACAACAGTTTTAGCTGCAGGAGATAAGAAGATTCCACCCCTTGCATGTGTAGTCATACTATAAAAGTGTCCGGTTTTCTTTTCAACCATCTCACCTTCACCTGTGGAAGCAAGGTAAGCAATATCATCGTGTACAAGATTGTTTTTACTTAAGAGCAGTTGTATCATTTCATCACTGACTACAGCCGGATTTCTTTTTCTTACTTTCTCAGTTCTTTTATCAATCACTTCAGGTTTGTCACTGTAATTCATCAAGATAGCTTTTATATAGCTTCCTCCAACATCAATACCTATAGTGTAAAATTTATCTTTCATAAAAGTCAGTTAACGTTCTTAGGTACTTTCTTTTTTTGATCGAGAGGTATTTCTGAATTGATATTTCTTCTCGCAAACATAGCACCACCCAGTGCACCCATAAAAATAGAATCCGAATCGATATTGATTTTTATATCATTTCCATAACTCTCATAAATCATATCCTTAATATACTTCAAAACAGCCTGATTACGGGCAACTCCACCGGTAAATGTAAACTCATTCCTCACTCCGCCTGAACGTGCAATTAGTGACATTGCTCTAATTACAATTGCCCTGTGAAGACCGGCAAGAATATCCTCTCTTTTCTCACCAACATTGAGAAGTTCGCGGATTTCAGCGCCGGCAAATACAGTACATGTAGAACAAATATTTACTTCCTTTTCGGCTTCATTTGCCAGAGGACCTAATTCGTTCAACGAAAGACTAAACTCGTCAGCAATATAACCTAAATACCGACCACAGCCTGCTGCGCACCTGTCATTCATATGAAAGCTTGTTACAAGACC
>JASFSF010000289.1:0-4101 GCA_050114555.1 Ignavibacteria bacterium | reverse complement strand
ACCTGCTGTTCCTCCAAATTCATCAACCACAATTGCAATCGATATTTTATTGTCAAGGAATTCATTCATTACATCAAAACTTTTTTTCGTCTCAGGAATGAAGCTTACTTCTCTCATAATGCTTTTTAAATTTTCCGGTGATTTAAAAATATCTTTAGCCAGAACTATTCCTTTAATGTCATCAAGATTTTCTTCATAAACCGGAATCTTGGAAAATCCGGAGTTTATAAAAACAACAAGAGCTTCGCTTATTGATTGATTGAGTTCTAATCCGATTATATCGGTTCTCGGGGTCATGGTTTCATAAATACGCTGTTCACCGAGTTCAATCACACTCTCAATTATGTCTCTCTCTTTTTTGTTTACTATTCCAGCTTCATGACTCTCTTTAACCAGATCTTTTATTTCTTCTTTATCAAATAGTTTGTTCATCGCAGTTGCTTCAACATTTGAAAACTGAGTTAACCTATTGGTAATGATTGATGCAAACTTAACAAACGGGAAAAATATGAAGGAGAATAATCTCAATGGTAATGCCGATAGAAGAAAGATTCTGTCTGCATTTTCACCGGCAAAATATTTTGGCAACAATTCTCCGAATACTAAAATTAAAATTGAGGAGAGAATCAAGATACTCAACTCGTTCCAGCCGAATATTGTTGCCAGAAAGACAGCACTCAATGAAGATAACGCAATATTAACAATGTTGTTTCCTATGAGTACGGAAGAGAAAAAAGCTTGCGGATTTGAATTAAAGTAGTGTGCATTCTTTGCAGCAGGATTGTTCTTTTTCGCCTTAATTTCAATTTTAAGTTTACTCGAAACAATATAAGCCATTTCGGTTCCGGAAAAGAACCCGCTTAAAATCAACAAAAGAAACAATAGTATTAATTCTTCAATTACCATAGTAGACTATCTATTTAACAAATACATGAATACTTATCATCGCTAATTTTAATTTACTTAAGATAGTTAAATAATCTTGTAAATAATTAATATTGTAGTCACGGTGTAAGCAATCACTGTTAAAATTATCTGTATATCGGAAAAGACAATTTTGGTTGTGTTTTCACCTTTGTTACTGATATATTCTAAATACATAAATCTGAATATGCCATATACCACAAAAGGTGTAGTGTAAATTAATTTTTCAGTACCGAAAACACTCACCGTTCTTTCAGATACCGTATATAGCGCATAACAAACTATTACTCCGGCAGCAGCTACAGTTGCCATTTGATCTGCAAAATTAAGTGAATATTGGGACAATACCTTTCTGGTTGGCGTGTTTTCATTTTCTGCAAGAAGAGTGAGCTCAGAGTGCCTCTTCATAACACCCAGAAACAGTGAAATAAACATAGTTGTTAGAAGCAACCAGCTTGAAATTGGAACAGATATTACAACCGCACCGCCAAGAACCCTGATCGCAAATCCTGCTGCAATACTAAAGACATCTAGTATAACAATATGTTTAAACCAGAATGAATATAGAACATTAAGAAACAAGAATGCTGAGACAAAATAGATGAAAAGGATGTTAAATTGTGAAAGTATTGCAAACATAACAATAGAAAAAATTATTGCAGTAGCAGCCGCACCTTTTGAAGAAACTTTACCGGAAGGTAATGGTCTGTTCATTTTAACAGGATGAGCTCTGTCGGCATCAATATCAATCATATCGTTAATAATGTATACCAAACTTGATGCTATACAAAAAGTGATGAATGCCAGCAGTGTAGTGAAAAAATACACTTTGTCAAATAAATGCTGCGAAAAGAGTAACGGGACAAAAACAAAAAGGTTTTTTATCCACTGAGGTAACCTTATTAATGTTAAGTAATTAAGAGGCATTAAAACACTATTACTTCTTCATATGTCCCGAATATTTCTTTTAATTCACCTACCATTTCCCCAAGTGTTACACTGTTGTGTGCAGCTTTGATTAATACAGGCATTAAATTCTTATTATTAACGGCTGCATCTTTTATATCTGCAAGGCTTTCATCAACCAGTTGTTGGCTTCGACTTTGTCTGAGGTCCGCTAATCTTTTCTTTTGTTCGACCTCAACTTCAGGTGAAATTGTCAAAATGGGAATTTCAAGTTTTTCATCAGCTTCAACAAACTCGTTCACACCAACAATGTACTTCTCTTTTTTCTCGACCTCTCTCTGGTAACGATATGCAGCATCTGCAATTTCTTTCTGGAAATATCCTGCTTCTATGGCTGGAATTACTCCTCCGTACGCATCAATTTGTTCGAATATTTCATTAGCACCTTTCTCCATATCATCCGTTAAGGATTCAACAAAATAACTGCCGCCCAAAGGATCTACAGTATTTATTACACCTGTTTCAAATGCAATTAATTGTTGTGTTCTTAATGCAATTTTCACTGCTTTTTCGCTGGGAAGAGCCAGTGTTTCATCCATAGAGTTGGTGTGAAGTGATTGAGTCCCGCCAAGAACACCCGCCAATGCCTGGAATGCAGTACGAACAATATTGTTTTCAGGTTGTTGTGCAGTTAATGTGCAACCTGCCGTCTGTGTATGAAATCTCAACCACCATGAGCGTGGATTTTTTGCCCCATATTTTTCTTTCATTCTTTTTGCAAAGATTTTTCTTGCTGCTCTGAATTTTGCTATCTCCTCAAAGAAGTCCAGATGAGAATTAAAGAAAAATGATATTCTCGGTGCAAAGGAGTCAACATCCATACCTCTTTCAATACAAGCCTCGATATATGCAAATCCATCGGCGAGTGTATAGGCTAGTTCCTGTACGGAAGTCGATCCTGCTTCCCTGATATGATAACCACTTACAGAAACGGGATTCCATTGAGGCACCTCATTGGCACAATACTCAATCATATCAGTAATTATACGCATCGACGGATTCGGTGGATATATATATTCCTTCTGCGCGATATATTCCTTAAGAATGTCATTCTGAAGTGTACCTCTTAGCCTTTTAAGACTAGCTCCTTGCGATTCCGCAACTGCGAGATAAAAAGCAAAGATCATTGCAGCAGGCGAGTTTATTGTCATAGAAGTCGAAACTTTATCCAAAGGAATTTTATCAAATAGAATCTCCATATCCTTTATCGAAGAAATAGCAACACCGCAAATACCAACTTCGCCCTCACTCAGTTCTGAGTCGGCATCCCATCCCATTAATGTCGGAAGGTCGAAAGCTACCGATAAACCGGTTTGACCGCGATCTAATAAATAATGAAATCTTTCATTTGTATCTCTTGGTGTTCCGAATCCTGCGAACTGCCTCATAGTCCATAACCTGCCCCTGTATGCATTTGAATGAATACCCCGGGTATATGGATATTCACCTGGAAATCCGATTTCACTCAAATAATTAATATTTTCGATATCGTCTGGACCATAAAGTACGTTAACATTCCTGCCGCTAACGGTAGTGAATTTCATCCCTGTGGTTTTAGCAGCTTTAACTCGCTCATTAAATTCGCTTCTACGATTTACATAATCGTTGCTGATCATAAAATTCCTGAAATTTGTTCTTTTATTACCTGTTTTAATTCTTTATTAGATGAAATTATAACAAATTTTAAGTTCTTCCAAACCTTCTGTCAAATTCATTTAAAGATATTTTTACAACTACCGGTCTTCCATGGGGACAAACATACGGCATGGAGGTTGCAAAAAGTTGGTCTATTAATAATCTCATTTCTCTTTCACTCAGTTTGTCACCTGCTTTTATCGACATTTTACATGAATAGGATTTTGCAAGGTTATCCTTAACTTCTAATTTTTTTTCAGTTTCGTTCTTCGAGTATTCTTCTATCATTTCCAGTAAAACATTCTCCTCAGAACCTTTAACCACATCATCCGGAATTCCCTCAATCAGAATAGTATCTTTTTTAACATTCTTAATCGCAAAACCAAGTTTTATTAAGTATGGTAGCAACTCCTGTACCAGCGCATATCTTCCGGGATCAAGCTTTATTGTTTTAGGAAACAGAAGCTGTTGCGAGAACGGAATATCTGATTCAAAACGATTTAATGCTTTTTCATACAATACTCTCTCATGTGCAACATGCTGGTCAATGATCATCAAACCGGTTTTAATTTGCGA
>JASFSF010000288.1:0-4102 GCA_050114555.1 Ignavibacteria bacterium | reverse complement strand
ACAACATTTTTTTATACCTTGTATAGTATTGAGACAATGATGTCGGCAAGATAATTTGATGTTCTAACCATTGATTGAAGAAGGCTTTTTTCTTTATTATAGAGTTCTAATTATTTATATTTCGCAATCATTCAATGCTTGATATGAGGATATATAATTACATTTTGGACAGAATCAGCAGCAGAGGTGCTGCATATCTTATATTGCTGGATCCTGATAAGTTAGCCGGTGATAAGGCTTTAGAGTTCCTCAAACATTGTGTTGATGCCGATGTTGATGGATTTCTAATCGGCGGAAGCCTGATGATGAGCGGAAATTTTGAGGCATTGATTGAAAAGGTAAAACGTAAGACAGATTTACCGGCTATAATTTTTCCGGGAAGCATTGATCAGGTATCACCACGTGCCGATGCAATTCTGTTCCTTTCGGTCGTTAGCGGAAGAAATTCAGATCATCTCATCGGTCGGCATGTTATTGCTTCACCTATGATTAGAAGAGCGGGCATTGAACCAATATCTACAGGGTATATTCTTATTGAGTCTGGCATTACTACCACAGCAGTTTATATGAGCGGCAGTATGCCATTGCCCAGGAACAAACCCGAGATAGCTGCAGCTACAGCTCTTGCAGCCGAATATCTGGGGATGAAATTTGTTTATCTCGAGGCTGGATCTGGCGCGGATGAATCTGTGTCTGATGATATGATTAAAGCTGTGACCGATGTTTGCAGCGTTCCTGTGATAGTTGGCGGAGGCATCAGGTCTCCCCTGGTTGCTCGTGAAAAAGTTGAAAGTGGTGCACAGGTAATTGTAACCGGAGACTATTTTGAAAATGAAGCAAATTGGGATATGATAAAAGACTTCTCTTATGCAGTTCATCATAAAAATCCAATTACAGTGTGAACAGTTTTAAATTCCATTCCAAATACATTTTATAATCAAATGGAAAAAGAAAAATTTATAATCGATTCGCTAAAGGAAAGCGCTGAGACTAAATTAAAGATAATTGAAACGTGCAGAGAAAATATTCTTCAGGCAGTTACAATAATTACCGGGGCTTACCGGAATGGTAATAAGCTTTTACTTTGCGGTAATGGAGGAAGTGCAGCCGATTGCCAGCACATTGCTACGGAGCTAATGATAAGATTAAATCATGACATAAAAAGGCCTGCACTTGCAGCAATAGCGTTAACCACCGATACTTCTAACCTGACTGCAAGTGGAAATGATATAGGTTTTGAAAATGTGTTTGCCCGAAATGTTGAAGGTCTTGGTAATACTGGCGATGTATTGCTGGCGATTTCCACAAGCGGGAACTCAATGAATGTTATAGAAGCAGTTAAAATGGCTCATAAAAAAGATATGAAAGTAATTGGTTTACTTGGTGGAGATGGCGGAAAATTAAAATCTGAAGTTGATCTGGCAGTAGTTATTCCATCTTCAAATATACAACGCATTCAGGAAGGCCATATTACTGTAGCACATATAATATGTGAATTAACAGAAATTGAACTTTACGGTAACTAAAGTCCTGTTTCTATCCAGAATATTTTATCGCCGGTTGCAATTTCATACTTATTTGTAAATCCCCCAATGACCTCCACAACGTACATCGACGGTTCCGTAGATGGATAACTCCGTGGTGATAAAATCTCGGTGTTTTTATGAATTGTTACAATTTCTTTATTTTGATTGATGAACATCATATCAAGGGAGATTAATGTATTTCTCATCCAAAAAGATTGAGGTCGTTCGTTATTAAATTTAAAAAGCATCCCCTGGGTTTCTTCCATAGATTTTCTATTCATTAATCCAAGTTGCCTTTCATATTCGTTATCTGCTATTTCAATGTCAATCTTAATCTTATTATTACCCAGACTATCAGTGAATGTTAGTTCACCTTCTTTTTCAAAAGTGTAATACTCTACTGCGGGACTATTTTCCTTTGTGCAATTGTTCATTAGAAAGAATATAGCTAATAAAATAATTACTATTAATATAATTGTTCGTGAAAAACTTAATTTTATGAAATTCGCAGATTTAGAATCGCGCTTAGGAGAGGCCGGGTTATTTTTCTTTTTCGCCATACCTAAATTCCTTAATTTATATTAACCTATTATAATAAATGAACTTTAATTTAATGAAAAATGGCTTCACTAGTTATAGATTACATCATCCATTCAATCTCTTCCAGCCATAACTGAAGCATTTCCTCATTCAGTTTCATTATATCATCCTTTGAAATATTTATAGGGCGGGGAACTAATGTGTTTAATTTTCCATAAACCATATCTCTTTGTGCGGGCGTAACCCTGTATAACAAATTCCAGAGAGTAATAGCCTCGGATGGCGCTGCCATATCTAAAATTGAACTTAATACCACAATATTTCTTCCGGCAAACAGATATTCTTCGAGCAATGGAGATAAGGATGTAAAAGAACGGTAAGACACAGGCACACCTATACCAATGCCTTTCAGTACGCGAATCTTATAACCTTCCGGAACAACGGCAATTACATTTTCATCAACGACTTGCAGCCAGCCGGATGTAACTTCTAATTCAGTGTTTCCGATATCATCTATACTAACGACATAATCGTTATTAAGATAATATTCCTCAACAACTGCCGAAGGCACTTCTAAAAATAAATAGTCGTTTTCACTTGTCGTAGATACATTTAGTTTGCCCACCAATAATTTCGCACGATTATCACTTCCCAGTCTTTGAAGCTTTGAGTCAGGTTCAATTTCAATTTTGGCCAGAGTTTCGATTCTTAATTCAGCAGTCGATGAAAGATCAGTAGTTAAGAAGTCATCCCCTGATACAATTGTTTTTCCAGCAATTGGTCTACTATTCAGCAGTGTAGTTCCACTAATGGTGGAAACAGTCCATTCATATGAAGTGAGAGTTAAATAGTAAATTATAGCAATCGCGACAATTAGAACGCAGCTTACTGTTAAAAACTTTTTATTAAGTCTGAATTTAAGTTTTTCAGCCTTCTCCTTTTTGAATTTAATTTTTTGCTTTGGCAGCTTCTCAATCTCTTCAAACTCAATATCTTCTTCTTTAAATTCCTCTTCTTTTGTCTCCCTTATTTTATCAATTGTAAAAGGTATTATATCTCTGTCCGGTTCAATTTCCTTTGGAAGATCTTCTATTTCAGTTATTGTTCCCGGGTCGGGTTCACTCTCCGAAAAAATTCTGGAGATTTCCCCGATACCACTTACTACGTATTCCTTTGCATCACCTTCGGAGATACCTGTAAGTTCAGTTATTTCATCGAATGAAAGTTGTTCTATTCTATTTAAAACAATCGTAGTTCTTGATTCGTAGTTTAAATCGGATATTGCTTTTTCGAGGGGAACATCCTGGAATTCTTCCACTCCCGACTCACTTTGGATTTGTTTTTGCAGTTTCTTATCCCGAACAAGTTTTTTATTCTTTAGTTCATCATAAGTAGTTTCAATTGTAATATTTCTAATCCAGTCTTTGAATGTAATATCATCCGGGAAATCCTTTATTTTTTTCCAGGCTTTAATTAATACATTAAACGCTATCATTCCCGCTAACGATTTACTGTTCGTCATTCTCAGGATGATTGCATATATGTAATTAATATTTAATTCGAAGAGTTCTTCAAGAGAAACTACTTTTCCATTTTGAGCATTTTGAATATGGGCTTGAATGAATTTATTATCCAGTTCCATCTACAGCCAAATGTTATTGATAAACATATGAAAAGATAAGCTTTGAAGATTATAATTACTACCGCAACTAAATATTTTTTTATGGTTGTATATACAGAGCATAATTTGTTAATATTTAAATTGGATAGATCATAACTTCATAATAAAAGTATAATAAAAATTAATATAGACTGCTTACAATCTCTTCTACTTTACCGATAGCTGCAGGAATCTGATTAATGTTTTTTCCACCTGCTGTAGCAAGATGTGATCGCCCACCACCGCCCCCGCCAACCAATTTAGCCAGTTCCCCGACAATTTTACCAGCGCTTATTTTTTTCTTTTTTATCAAGTCATCTGAAACAACTGCTACTATTCCAACCTTATCATAAATCTTAGCAACTAAAACTCCAAC
>JASFSF010000287.1:0-4110 GCA_050114555.1 Ignavibacteria bacterium | reverse complement strand
TCAACTTCTATAGTTGGAGTAAACAATGAATCTTTTCAGCCAACATTTCATTATCTATATCAAAATTATCCCAACCCATTCAACCCAACAACAATGATTAGCTATCAATTAGCGAATCAAGAATATGTTATCTTAAAGATATTTGACATTCTTGGAAATGAAATTGAAACACTGGTAAACGAATATAAAAATGCCGGGGTTCACGAGATTGGATTTGATGCTTCTAATTTAAGTAGTGGAATTTACCTTGCTAAGATCGATGCTGGATCATTTCACGAAAGCAAAAAAATGTTATTGTTAAAATGATTTACCAGAAATTTATTTATAGAAAATACAATAAATATTTAAAATCATTTATTTTTACAGGCGAGAATTAATGAATCTAATTAATCTGTCAATCAGCAGTTATATTCTTATGTTTCTTTTTCTCAATAGCTCATTTGCACAATATCAGAATGTAAGGATAGATGGAGCTCAGAGTAATGCTCCGGAAGAAGTGACGATTGCAATTAATCCGGTGAATCCGGATATTATTGCCGCAGGTGCAAACCTAGATCACTTTTATAAATCAACTAATGCTGGATTAACCTGGGGTGAAACGCATCTTATTAGTGCAAGATTAGGTGTTTACGGCGATCCGTGTGTTTTGTTTGACAGCCTGGGTAATCTTTACTATGCGCATCTATCAAATCCTATAAACGGGTGGTGGGTTGATAGAATTGTTGTTCAAAAATCGACTGATAATGGTCAGACATGGGATAATGGAATTGGAATTGGACAAAATGTTCAGCCGCAAAATCAGGATAAAGAATGGCTTGCTGTTGATCTTACTCAGTCACCTTACAGAGGCAACATATATCTTTGCTGGACAGAGTTTGATCTTTACTCCAGTACAAATCCGAATGATAGTTCCAGAATCAGATTTTCCCGGTCAACTGACCAGGGACTTTCATTTAGTGATGCAATTACAATAAGCGATAGAAGTGGTGACTGTATTGATGATGATAATACAACTGAAGGTGCTGTTCCAACAGTTGGCCCAAACGGAGAAATATACACAAGCTGGGGCGGACCGCTGGGTCTTATGTTTGATAAATCACTCGATGGCGGTAAAACCTGGGGTACTGATGTATTTGTATCCAATATTCCGGGGGGTTGGGTTTTCGATGTTCCCGGAATCTCCAGATGTAATGGTTTGCCTATAACCATGTGTGATATAAGTGATGGACCATATCGTGGTAATATTTATATTTGCTGGGGTGATCGGAGAAACGGTACTTCAGATTCAGATGTGTTTTTGAGCAGATCAACAGATGGAGGAGATACATGGAGTCCTGCATTAAGAGTTAATGATGATAATTCAACACGTCATCAATTTCTTCCCTGGATGACAATTGATCCTAAAACAGGTTATTTATGGGGCGTCTTTTACGATAGAAGAAATACCACTGGAGTAGATACAGAAGTGTATGTAGTTAAGTCAACTGATGGGGGACAATCATTTGAAAATTTTAAGGTGAGTGATCAGCCATTTACACCCAATTCTGAAATATTCTTTGGAGATTATACTAACATTGCTGCGTGGGATGAAAAAGTCTACCCAATCTGGATGAGATTACACGGAGGAGAACTGAGTGTATGGACAGCACTTATTAATGATTCGGCTACTACAAATATTGTTCAGGATGAAACATTCCAACCTCAAAATTATTTTCTATATCAAAATTATCCCAATCCGTTTAATCCAACTACTACCATAAGTTTTCAATTACTTACTGAACAATTAGTTACTGTAAAGATATTTGACGCTATCGGGAATGAAGTGGATGAAATTGTAAATGAATTTAAACCAGCGGGAGTACACGAGGTTAATTTTGACGCTTCTGGTTTAACCAGTGGAATTTATCTTTACAGAATTGACGCCGGATCATTTCATCATAGCAAAAAGATGTTATTGCTAAAATGATGAAGAGAGGATTTTTTTAATTCAAAAATTTATGCAGAGTATTGTTTTTAAATTATAGAATTGCTAAGATTGTATCGGCTCTTCTGAAGGTTATCCCCCAAACCTTTAGAATATAAGAGTCGAGTCCGGTAGGCGCCCGCCTACTGGACTTTTTTTATTTTAAAACACTTTATTTGAAGACATTATCATTGTATTATTTTCTTCAGCAAGCTTACCGAATTCACCCAGATATTGCACGGCAATTCGTAGGTTTGCTGCATCTTTCCCGCGTTCTTCATTAATTGCCGATGCAATATCCCTGATGCCTTGTGCAGTAGCTTTTGCAACTTTTTCGATCTCGGCTCTTAGAAATTTAATTTAACCGGTCTCATTTCTCTTGATGATTGCAATTGTTAAATCGTCGTGAGATTTTGCGTTCGTTGTAAATTGGATAATTCTGTTCAAAATAAATTCACCGGCATCTTTCGAAGTTTTATCAACAACCTCAGTTAATAATTTTTCCAGCCTGTCTCCGCCGAAGAATTCACCTTCTTCATTTTTGGCTTCGGTTAATCCGTCTGAGTAAACTACAATTGTTTCGTTATCTTTTAATCGAACAGTCTGTTCTTTGAATTTAGCCTGCGGAATAATTCCCAGTGCGGGAGAAGTTATCTCCAACTTTTCGATATCGCCATTTCTAAGAATAACCGGTGGTAAGTGCCCTGCATTTAGAATTCGAATTTTTCCTGTACCGGTTTTAAGTTCAATATATACCAGTGAGGCAAAAAGTCTTGGAAGGCTGTCCCTGCAAAAAATGTGGTTTATTTTTTTTCCCAGGTCGGCAAGTGATTTATAATCGGGAATAATAGCTCGTATAGTCGATTGAAGCTTGGCCATTAGAAGAGCAGCGCTTAAACCCTTACCTGCAACATCTCCAACTGAAATTCCAACACGTTCCTCGGTGATATTTAAATAATCCAATAAGTCTCCGCCAACATCATTTGCAGGTTGTGTATAAAGCCAGATATCCCAACCTTCAACCACCGGCAGTGCATCTGGAGTTAATGCCTTTTGCACTGATCTTCCTTCTTCTAATTCTGTTTTTGCATGTAATTTATCTTTTAGCTCAAGTGCAATTACAAACAAAAATGAAAGGCCACTCAACAGTGCAAAAATTTGGAAGTTAAATGAAGCATCACCCGATCCAGATTTCGTTTGTGTTGAAAGAACTAGAAAAATTATTCCAGCCAAAGCCAGTAAACGGCGAAAGGGTGTAAGTTTGAAATAGAGCGATTTAAATAACCACCAGGGAATTACAAATAATCGATTAAATTTCCCCATTGTTTCAGCTTTGTCCTTAAGGTCCTCACTAAGAAAATATTCTTTCAGATCCTTATACTCACCCCTAAGATCATCCTTTATTTTTAGATGCTTGATATCGTCCTTGATAGTACTGCCAAATCGGGGTTCTGTATAATTAAAAGAATTTTGACCGGCCATCATTCTCTCTTAAAGGATGCTTGATAAAATTGTATTTCACAATAGCAAAAAATAAATGATTTATTTGATGCTGCAAATAATAATCGTGTTGGGAGATAAAAATGATGATAAGTGGTGAAAAAAGTATGTATGGCTTCTTATAACAGACCGAATTGAGAGAGGTGATGAGTAAAATGCTTTTTGTGAAAAATCTCCCATTCCTCTTTATTTAGTTCTCCAAAAGTAACATTCATTGGATTTGCATCCGGATATTTCTGAAAGAATGAATTATATTCTTCTATCTCTGTTGATAATTGATTAATAGCAGTTTGTAAAGATGAGTATATCAATGGTTTCAGATCTTTACCGATTGCAGGATTTATAAATTTCTTCGGTAACGGTCTGTCACTTAAAAGAAATCTTTTAAGAGCAGGAAGTTTTTCAGCAGGATTCACACAATCCAACAATAACTTGCCATTACTCATTTGTATAGTTAAAATTAAATGTTCAACCATATGCTGGGCCGACATTTTGCCCCACAACGGTTTAGTATCTATCTTGATTTTTCTAAGCACTTCTAAAAATTTTTCAAACATTCCTGAAGAAAAATGTTAGTTGGTGTAATACCTTAGATTAACTCTTACAAATCGTCCGGGTTCATAAACTCTGTAATTGCTCGCAAACGG
>JASFSF010000286.1:0-4130 GCA_050114555.1 Ignavibacteria bacterium | reverse complement strand
GAACAGCTCTGTATGTTTGTGCTCCGCAACAAACTGCAACTTCTATATTCTTTTTACACACAGGACAATTTATCTCAGCCACCAGATCGATCATAAAATCTTCTTCTTCAAAAAAGACAGTTACCTTATAACCGGCATTTTCAAATAAATTCCTGGCCCAGTAAACCAGTTCTTCATGAGATATAACTACGTTTGTGCAGTTTTCAAATACATTATCGTGGTATGTAGTTAATTCACCTTTATTAAAACGTTCAACTGCATTTTGAATCGAATCATTAACATTCGGGATTACATTGATTCCCATTGAAGTTAACTGATCCAGATAGAAACGTTTTATACCATTGCAAATAAGAGTGTGTACTTCGTGTAGTCGTAAGATCCGTACATTCATAAATTCCTCTCTGGAACTGCTGGTTACGGATTCCGTTAGTTCTACTTTTCCTTTATTTATGATTGCGATATGGAAGCTTTTTGCTGCCTCAAAACAAGGTGCAATCATTTGATTAAGTGTAGGTATGGCAATCTTCATGTTGCAATATTAATTGCAACATCGATGCCTGGTAGAATAATTTAGAAATGTTTTGATTATGGAGATAAAGGTGTGATTATTAAATTATGATGTTGCATTAACTGCTACATTGAGGTTGAATTGCAACATATAATGTTGCATTATTTGAAACGCAATTACATTGATGTCACCTCAATTCATCTAATTTAATGTTATATCTTTTAATTTTGCGCCAAAGAGTTGATCGGTGAATTCCAAGTGTTTCCGCTGTTTTTGATATGCCGCCATTATATTTTTTCAGGGTTGAAATAATCTCAGCTTCTTCATCAAGAGATTCAGTGATTGGTGTAGAAATCTTTTTGTGTTCCGTTGAATCCGGTGACCCAGGATTTTGAATGTCGGCGGGAAGATGTTCCTGCTTAATGATGCTGCCCCGGCACAATACAAAACAATGCTCAATGATATTCTCTAACTCTCTAATATTTCCTGGATAGTCAAGATTCATTAATAAGTTCATAACATTCGGACTCACGCTTATAATCTTCTTGCCCGACTTTGCATTAAATTTTCCAATAAAATGATCTACAAGATAAGGTATGTCTTCCTTCCTGTCTTTAAGATTGGGAAGTTCGAACTTTACAACTGCCAGCCGGAAATACAGATCATCCCTGAATTTTCCCTGTGCAACAAGTTTCTTTAAATCTCGGTTTGTAGCTGCAACAATTCGAATATTTGTTTTTACCGTTTCATTACTGCCAAGAGGTTCATATTCCCTTTCCTGTAGTACACGCAAAAGTTTAACCTGCGTTGAGAAAGGGAGCTCGCCGATTTCATCAAAGAATACCGTTCCACCTTCAACAGCAGCCAGCTTACCTTTTTTATCAGTCTTTGCATCGGTGAAAGCTCCTTTTACATAACCAAATAATTCCGATTCAAACAGTTGAGATGGAACTGTACCACAATTTATTACAAGATATTTTTCGTTTTTTCTCGGACTTAAATTGTGAATTGCACGTGCAAACAATTCCTTACCTGATCCTGACGGCCCCTGGATGAGAACGGTGCTTTCACTTTCTGCAATGTCCGGCAGAATTGAAAACAGTTTATGCATCTTAGGACTTTTGGATATTATATCTTCGATAGAATAATTGCGACTTAATTCCTTTCGAAGTTTCTCAATAGTTGAAAGATCTCTGAATGTTTCTACAGCACCCAGAACAATCCCTTTATCATTCTTTAAAACTGCAGTTGAAATACTTATTGGAATTTTTTCCCCCCTGCTGTTTATAATGTTAACCGGTCTGTCAATAGCCTCTATCCCGGTTTCAAGCGTACCTTTCAGCAAACAATTTTCACAAATATCCGATCTGAAAACATCCTGGCAGTGTTTACCAATTGCTTTTGAGGCCGGTATACCGGTGATTTTCTCAGCGGCCTTATTGAAGCTAGTAATGATTCTATCACTATCAACTGTAAAAACCCCATCGGCTATGGAGCTTAAAATCACCTTAAAGAAATCCAGATCATCCGAATCATGTTTCATAATCAAATCACAGAATTTTCATAACCATCAAATAAAATAATTTCACAAGTAAAAATAAATAATTATTCAATATAGATTTATCTTTTTATGTTTATTTTTAACTCATTTACTCTAATTTTGTAATAGCATAATTATTTTTTGTGTTTAGCAAAACATTTTTATGAATGCAATTTTTTATACTGACAAAAGTGCATCATATTCCAAACAGTGTGAAGTGAATAAGATTAAACGATTTATTTAGATGCAAATATTTTCTGATTCTATCGATTCAATAAATACCTTTACCGGGAATCGAACTGGTTTGATTATTCGAAATCGGTCCATTCCTGCTGATCTATTGTCTTTAACCGATTCATTGTATGGATCAAAAGAAATTTTCCAGTTTGATTTATATGATAATATAGATTGGAACTATTTATTCATTGTAAAGGAAGCAGACAGATCTCAATTTGATTTGCTTGTTGAGTTAAGTTCACAACTGCCGGATAAAGTTGTTTGCATCGCGGAAGAAGGAACAGGCTTTCATGGTTTTCGCAACCGTGGATGGGATGCGAGGAAAGGTAATATCCATATATCTCTCTTTTTTAAGCCGCAGCAAAATTTCCCAAATTTTCATGCAGGAGTATTAATTGCATCTGCAGTGTCAATTATTGAGACAATTGATTTGATACCCGGTTTAAAAAACAGGGCATCAACAAAGTGGGTTAATGATATTATCATTGATGGTTCAAAAGTTAGCGGTGTTATAACCCAAACAAATTCTACAGGCAATAGTTTAACCGGTGCAACTATTGGTATTGGGTTGAATGTTTTCGCTACCCCGGCAATATTGAGTGATAAATTTACACCAAAAGCCGAATGTCTTCAGCATTTCGTTAATTTCCAAAACTGTAAAATAGATAAAATATTAAGCGATTTGCTAAAATCTCTGGCTAAAAACATTAATAAACTGAACACGAAAAACTATGAAAAACTTTATAAGAAGTATTGTCAAAGATCGGCCGTGATTGATAAAAATGTTGCAGTCTATTCGGATAAATACACTGATACTGATCAATTGACAATTAGTGGTAAAGTAATAAAGATCGGAAAAAATCTTGAACTATATTTTGATGGGATATCCGAACCAATAAGAAGCGGAAGGTTAGCAATGCTTGAATGAGCGCAACTATTTTTTTTTGATGAAGATTGTACTTTTATTTTCAAAATATCTTAAGTTTTGATTACTGATATTATTATTCTATACATTCGGGAAAAATAAATGAACACACCGGATTTAATTACAATCTGTGCTACATCATTTTTTGCCGTCCTCTTTTTACTTTCACTACTTGCCTTGATAATCCGTGTTATAATTTTGGCCTTTCCTGAGAAAGTAGGTGAAGACGACTCAGCTGTGATTGCAGCGATAACGACAACATACAATGCACATTATCCTGGTGCAAAAATTACTAAGATAGGAGAAGAGAAATGATTTTTACTGAAAAACCAAAAAAGATACGTGTAATGTTCACTCCGTTCAGAGACGGCTTACAAAGTTCTTTTGGCGGTAAGGTTAGATTCGAAGATTTCAAACCTGCTTTGCAGGCAGCTGCTGAAGCGGGAATAAAACATATGGAGTTCGGCGGCGGTGCAAGATACCAGGCACCCTACTTTTATCTTGGTGAAGATCCGTTTGAAACTATGAAGAAGTTCCGGGAAACAGTAGGACCTGATGTTGATCTTCAGATATTAACCCGTTCTGTTTCCGGTGTTACCTTAACCACGCAATCGATTGAAGGGCTGACACTTCAGGCAAAATTAATGAAAGAATACGGAACTACCTGGGACAGAAACTTTGATTATATGAACGATGTTGAAAACCTTATTAAAACCGGTAAGCCAATTGTAGATGCCGGAATGCATCACCAGGTATGTATTGCTTTAATGGGTCTGCCTTTTCATTCTGATAAAGTTCACACAGCAGAGTTTTATTTAAACATCGGTGAACAGCTTCTTGAAAGTGATATACGGATAGATAGTATTTGCTTAAAAGATGCAAGCGGTACAACCGATCCGAAAACAATTTATGATACTGCA
>JASFSF010000285.1:0-4139 GCA_050114555.1 Ignavibacteria bacterium | reverse complement strand
AATAGAATTTGAATTGAGCCGTGATGTTAACGAAGCTGCAAATGACATTCGCGACAGAGTTTCCCGTATCAGGGGAACTTTGCCCAGCGAAATTGAAGATCCTGTAATCTCCAAAGTTGATGCGAATGCCCAGCCGATAGTATGGCTTGCACTCTTTAGCGATACGCACTCAACACTTGAGTTATCTTACTTTGCAGACCAGGTATTAAAAGAGAAAATTCAGAGAATGACTGGAGTTGGTGGGGTTTTTATTGGTGGAGAGCGCAGGTATGCTATGAGAGTCTGGCTCGATCCGCTTAGAATGGCAGCACATAAATTGACTACCTTTGATATCGAAACCGCATTGCGAAATGAAAACGCTGAAATTCCTGGTGGAAGAGTTGAAGGAGAAACACGTGAGTTTGCAGTCAGAACCAGGGGTGAACTTTCAACCCCGGAAGAATTCGGAGCTATAATCGTTTCCCAGAAAGAAAACAGGATTGTCAGGCTCAGGGATGTTGCAAACGTAACAGTCGGGGCAGAAGATGAACGCACAACTGCCCGCTGGAATGGCGAACCAGCAGTGGGTCTTGGAATTATTAAGCAGTCGAGAGCGAGCACGGTGGATGTTGCCCAGGTCGTGATTGAATCATTACCTGAGTTAAGAGAACTTTTACCTGCAGGTGTAAAACTTCAGGTTGCTTATGACAGCTCGGAGTTTATTATTGATTCCATCGATGAAGTTCAGGAGACATTAATTATAGCACTTCTTTTAGTTGTGATGGTTGTATTGGCATTCCTTAAAAGCTTCCGCGCTACAATTATTCCAACACTGGCAATACCAATATCGATAATCGGTGCTTTAGCCGCTATTTATTTCGCGGGATTTACAATTAATATTTTAACATTACTTGGATTTGTACTTGCAATAGGTCTGGTTGTGGATGATGCTATCATCGTACTCGAAAATATTTACAGGCACATGGAGATGGGTAAAAGCCGCTGGCAGGCTGCCATTGATGGAAGCAAGGAGATAGGTTTTGCAATAGTTTCAACAACCATTGCACTCGTTGCAGTTTTCGTTCCCCTGGCATTTTTAACAGGGAATGTTGGAAGGCTCTTTAACGAATTTGGTGTCGCCGTTGCTGTTGCAATATTAATCTCGGGTTTCGTTGCTCTCTCATTAACGCCTATGATTTCCTCTCAAATACTCAGACCATTGCATGGAATAGGGAAGGGATGGGCTTCACGTTCCTTCGATAATTTTTTTGAAAAACTGAACAAAGTTTATGATTGGTCTGTAAGATTAGCTTTGCGCCGCCGGTTGTTAACTATTGTTGCTGCTGTCGTTGTTTTAATTTCAGCTTTTGTTCTTTTCAGACTTTTACCAAGTGAACTTGTTCCCATAGAAGATCGTGGTTTTGGATTTGGAATTGTGATTGCACCGGAAGGAGCTACACTGGAATACACGGATTCTTATGTTAGGGAGATTGAAAAAATTCTGCTTAATCTTCCTGAAAGGGAAGGACTCTTTACCGCAACCGGACTAGGATTTGAAGGTCCGGGAAGTGTAACCAACAGTTTTATATTTTTAAACTTAAAGCACCGGGGTGAACGCGATAAATCGCAGCAGCAGATTGTGCAGGAACTTTTTCCCCAATTGCTGGCAATTCCGGGCGTTCTGGCTTTTATAATTAATCCACCGAGTATCGCCGCTGATTTTACTTCGGGTTCTGTTGAATATGTTTTACAGGGCGATAATTATGATGAATTAAATGAAGCAGTAAGTATTATGATGGCAGAGGCCACTCAGCTTGGATACCTGATTAACCTTGATACTGATCTTAGGTTGAACAAACCTCAGCTCGATATTCACATCGATCGTGAGAGAGCTTCGGGGCTTGGTGTTTCAGTTGCTGATATTGGATCGACGCTCGAAACATTTTTGGGTGGACGAGTAGTAACGGATTTCAAAAGAGGCACCAAGCAATATGATGTTATCCTCCAGGTAAGGCCGGAAGATCGTGCAACTCCCGACGCAATTAAAAATTTATATATCAGGAGCAAAGGCGGACTTGTTCAGCTTGCTAATGTCGTATCTGTTGAGAAAACGGTTGCACCAAAGGAACTGAATCATTACAACCGTATTCGATCTGCTATAATTTCTGCAAGTTTAGTTCCCGGCGTTGCTCTCGGTCAGGCTCTTGACGATCTCGACAAAATTGCACAGGAGAAACTTCCTCCTGAAATTAACCGGGATTACGCGGGACAATCGCTTGAGTACAAGACTTCGAGTTCAGCACTTTACTTTATGTTCCTGCTTGCTCTCATTTTTATTTACCTGGTGCTGTCTGCCCAGTTTGAAAGTTTCATTCATCCGTTTACAATTTTACTTTCAGTTCCTCTGGCGGTTTTTGGCGCACTATTGACGCTCTACTTACTTGGAGAAAGTCTGAATATTTATTCGCAGATTGGTCTGGTAATGCTTATCGGTTTGGTTACAAAAAATGCTATCCTTATAGTCGAGTTTGCCAACCAGCAGCAGGAAAAAGGACTAAACCTGTTTGAGGCTGTTATTGAAGCTGCGACTATTCGTCTCAGACCAATTTTGATGACCTCGTTTGCAACTATTTTCGGAATACTGCCGATAGCGCTTGGTCTTGGTGCAGGAGGCGAGTCGAGACGTCCTTTAGGTTTGGTTGTGGTTGGCGGGATGTTATTTTCAACATTTTTAACTCTTATTGTTGTGCCCGTTGTTTACACTCTTCTGGCACGTTTTTCTAAAGTAAAAGGGAAGATTGAGGCAGATAAAGAAACCGGATTAGAAGCTGTGCCTGCAGCAGGTAAGTAATATGTAAGAGAAATGGATTGAATTAGAAAGAAATTACTTTATCAATTTCATTCATTATTCTCTCAGTCTCATTGAGAGTGACAATAATTTTCTGATAATGTTCTATGTCGCTGTTAGTGAGAGTTCTTCCTTTTCTGTCTTTTAACCATTTTTGTGCTGGCTGATAGCCGCCAATGTAAAACTCCCAGGCAATTTTTGGCACTTTGCCAAAATACTGCTCTTTATTTATCCAGACTTTTCCGATTTGTGAGTTTGTTTTATCACTATCTTTTGTTGTAGTGGACGCAAAATTTGCGTCCACTACATATTTTATTTTTTCAACTTCATTTGTGTCGGGAACAGGATAGGTTGTTATAAACTTACTTACTTTCGGTGATTCCATCAGATGAAGTAAACGCAACTCTGTACCTAGCTTAACAAGTTTTTTAAATGTCCCTTTATCTTTTGGATAAGGCACACGCGGAAAATCTATCTTTAAAAATTCTTTATACTTTTCTCTGTATAATGGTGAGTGTAAAACTGCATAAATGTAATCTAAAATATCTTCCGGTGTAACTTTTCCAACTGTCTTTTCTATCACTTTTACAATTTCTGTTTTTAGGTTTGGTGTTTTTGTTCCGTCTTCTGGATAAAGGTAGAGGGGGAATATGAAACTTCTATCATATACCGTTACAATTTTATGTGTGCATACTGAGTTTGTAATTAGTACTGCAAAATCTTCTTTAGTTTGACGAGGTAAAACTAAGCCAAAGTTTGGTTTATTCATTCCAGCCATGAGATTGCCCCTATCACGTGCTAAAATAATCTTGCTATAGATAATCCACCTATAATCAAAAGGTCTCGTTAGACATTGATAAAAAGAGTTTTGCCAATTGTTATTTTTTCTTAATTCTATTACAGCTTCATCAACAACCCATTCATTATCTCTTAACCTAAACCTATCTTTTCGCTCTACAGATTTATATTCATTTTCAATAAAATTGGTGATCCTTTCTTGAAGCGCTTTTAAATCAAAATCGATAGCGAAGTGATCTCGTTTAGTTTCAATTCCAGATATACCCATTAGCAATTCGTTTACTTTGAAACCTGTGCTATATTCATTCTCCAATTCAAAATCTTTTGGTACAAAAAAATAATATGGTTCAACACAATTCAACTTTTTCCATTTAGTACTCTTTATTCCACTTTTTTGCAGCTCTTTAAATTTGTTTTCTCTTGTTCCGTAAAGTTCAGCAAACTTAACAGTTGAAGTCTTTTTGGACGTAAGATTTGCGTCCTCAGCAGTTTTTACTAATATTGAAACTGCAAC
>JASFSF010000284.1:0-4156 GCA_050114555.1 Ignavibacteria bacterium | reverse complement strand
AAGTCTCTCTCGCTCTTTTATTGTAGATGGATTAAGACTTGCATACTCTGATAGTGCAATGGACGAACGTGAGATTGATTGGCTTAGATTGACAGCAAAAGAAAATGATGTGGATGAAGATTGGTTTGAGAACACTCTTAAGCAATTCAAAGAGAATTCTGAAAAAACTCTAAATTCAGATTTTTCAATTTACTCACATCTTTGATAAAGATGTTGTTGTGACAATTTAAATTCTTTGTTGTTTACTTCCCTTCTTTCTAATTTTAAATACATTGGAAATTCTTACTCGGAATATTGGTCCTCTTCAATCACTTTAACGCAGGATATTCTTATGGATAAAATGAAAGCCCTTGTTAAAAAATACAACAAACCGGGTATCTGGCTTAATGAAGTTCCCAAACCAGATTATGGTCCAAACGACGTATTGATCAAAATTGAAAAGACCGCAATATGCGGAACAGATATTCACATCTATAACTGGGATAAATGGGCAAGTGAAACTATCCCGGTCCCTATGGTTGTTGGTCACGAATATGTTGGAGTTGTTGAAGCATTTGGAGATAATGTTCAGGATGTTAAAATCGGCGAGCTGGCTAGTGGTGAAGGACATATAACCTGTGGGCATTGCAGAAACTGTCGGGCGGGCAGGAGACACTTATGTCCTAACACTTTAGGCGTAGGAGTAAACCGGCCCGGTGCATTTGCCGAATATCTGGTTATACCTGTTTCTAACATCTGGCATTGCGATCCTAATATAGCTAAAGATATATTAGCGATATATGATCCTTTCGGCAATGCTGTGCATACAGCACTTAGTTTTGATGTTCTTGGTGAAGATGTGCTCATCACGGGCGCCGGACCAATTGGTATTATGGCAGCAGCTATTTGCCGGCATGCCGGTGCAAGATATATTGTGATTACAGATGTAAATCCATTCAGACTTGAGCTTGCAGAAAAAATGGGAGTAACTAAAGCGGTCGATGTATCAAAAGAAAAATTATCTGATGTAGTGAAAGACCTTGGAATGATGGAGGGATTTGACGTTGGATTGGAAATGTCTGGTAATCCACAAGCTCTTAACGATATGATTGATGTGATGTTCCATGGTGGGAACATTGCATTGCTCGGTATACTTCCATCCGATGCAGCTGTTGACTGGAATAAAATTGTGTTCAGCGGCTTAACAATTAGAGGCATCTACGGCAGAAAAATGTTTGAGACATGGTATAAAATGCAGGTAATGGTTCAAAGCGGATTGGATGTTACTCCGGTTATTACTAACCATTTTAGTTATGATGATTATGTAGAAGCTTTCGAATTGATGAAATCCGGTAACTCTGGTAAAATAATTCTGGACTGGTAAGAATAATATTTCAATTTCGCGAATTTGCGGCAAATAATTTTAAAGTAATTAAAAGAACAAAGGTATAAAAATGACCGAATCAACAAAGAATTATTATAATGACATATTAACCGGTATTGATAACGAGGGATTATTCAAGAAAGAAAGAATCATTACAAGCCCTCAGGGTGCAAATATTGAAGTTTCCGGTGGACAAAAAGTTCTTAATATGTGTGCAAATAATTATTTAGGATTATCCAGCCATCCCGAAATAATAAAAGCTGCAAAAAATAGTTTTGATATCTGGGGATACGGTTTATCGTCAGTGAGATTTATCTGCGGAACACAGCAAGTGCACAAAGAACTCGAAGCAAAAATTTCTGAATTCCTTGGGATTGAAGATACGATACTTTATACATCTTGCTTTGATGCGAATGGCGGATTGTTTGAAACAATCCTTACAGCAAAAGACGCTGTAATAAGTGATGAACTTAATCACGCGAGTATAATAGATGGAGTAAGATTGTGTAAAGCTCAACGATATCGTTATAAGAATAATGATATGAATGATCTTGAGGCAAAGTTGAATGAGGCAAGAGCCAATAATACTAAACAAATCCTGATTGCAACTGACGGCGTATTTTCAATGGATGGATACATAGCAAATCTTAAAGGGATTTGCGATCTGGCTGAGAAATATGATGCGATGGTAATGGTTGATGATTCGCATGCAGTTGGATTTATGGGTAAGCATGGTAAAGGCACACACGAGCATAATGATGTTATGGGAAGAGTAGATATTATTACTGGTACACTCGGCAAAGCACTCGGTGGTGCAAGCGGCGGTTATACAAGTGCAAGAAAAGAAATTGTTGATCTGTTAAGACAGCGTTCACGTCCTTACCTATTCTCTAATACTGTTGCACCGAGTATAGTGGCGGCTTCGATAAAAGTAATTGAATTACTCAATACAACTACTGCTTTGAGAGATAAACTTTTTGAGAATACAAAATATTTTCGGGAAGAAATTAAGAGAGCAGGATTTGAAATTAAGGAAGGTATTCATCCAATTGTTCCAATCATGCTTGGAGATGCTGTTCTTTCCCAGAAGATGGCAGCTGCATTGCTGGAAAAAGGTGTTTATGTTATAGGATTCTTCTACCCGGTAGTTCCAAAAAATCAAGCACGTATCAGGGTTCAGATTTCGGCGGCACACTCAAAACAAGATCTTGATTTTGCTATTGAGAAATTTAAAGAAGTAAAAGCCGAGTTGGGAATTTGATACACTCTGTGAAACTCTGTGCCTTCTCTGTGATTCTCCGTGAAATAATTCTTACACAGAGTTCCACGGAGGAGGCACGGAGAACCACTGAGAGAAACTGTATGAAAAATCAACTCGAAATACATAAAGGGGACATCACCAAACTAAAAGTTGATGCAATTGTGAACGCTGCGAATACCTCATTACTTGGCGGCGGCGGAGTTGATGGTGCAATTCATCGTGCTGCTGGGCCACAACTCCTAGAAGAATGTAGAACTTTAAATGGCTGTCCGACCGGTGAAGCAAAGATAACAAAAGGTTACAATCTACTCGCAAAGTATGTTATCCACACTGTTGGTCCGGTTTGGAGTGGAGGTAACAGAAACGAGGATGAATTGCTTGCAAATTGTTACCGAAACTCTTTAAAGATTGCAGTCGAGAATGAGGTAAAGACTATTGCATTTCCTGCTATTAGTACTGGTGTTTATCATTTCCCCCTAGAAAGAGCAACCAGGATTGCTGTTGAGGAAACAAGAACATTTATTAATAATAATCCTGAAATCGAAAAAGTAATTTTTGTTGCCTTCGATGACCTTACCTTCAATATTTACAATGAATGTATAAGAGAAATCCTGGACTAATATGAAAATATAAGAAGAATTTCTCGTCCAAATCTCTCCCAAATTTATTGTAAATTTATTCTATCAATTATTAAGAATCTTTATTGTTTATTCTAACAGGGAGATAATTCAATGGATTACAGAATAGAAAAAGATACTATGGGCGAAGTTAAAGTACCTTCAAATATGTATTACGGAGCACAAACCGCCCGTTCACTAATGAATTTTAAAATCGGTGGGGAGAGATTCCCGAGAGAAATCATACGCGCACTGGGTATTCTTAAAAAAGCTGCGGCTCTTATCAACAAGGAACTTGGATTAATTTCAAAAGAAAAGGCAGATTTGATCGTCCAGGCAGCAGATGAAGTAATTGAGGGTAAACTGGATGAACATTTTCCGTTGGTCGTCTGGCAGACAGGAAGCGGTACACAAACGAATATGAATTCGAATGAAGTAATTGCAAACCGGGCTATTGAAATTGCCGGAGGAGAACTTGGCAGTAAAACACCTGTTCATCCCAATGACGATGTAAACAAGGCTCAGTCATCGAATGATACATTTCCAACAGCAATGCACATTGCTGCAGTTGAAGAAATTCATCGCAGGCTTATAACAATGGTTACAAAACTGCGTGATGCACTTCAGAAGAAGTCGAAAGAATTTAAGGATATAATAAAAATTGGTAGAACACATTTGATGGACGCTACTCCTCTAACTTTAGGACAGGAGTTTTCAGGTTATGTTCACCAGTTAACTTGCGGACTTGAAAGAATCGATGCTGCGCTTCCAAGATTATATGAATTGGCACTTGGCGGTACAGCAGTTGGCACCGGATTAAATACACATCCAGACTTTGCAGAGAAATCAGCAAAAGCTATTGCAAATATAACCGGTAAACCTTTTATAACCGGAAGAAATAAGTTTGAAGGCTTA
>JASFSF010000283.1:0-4158 GCA_050114555.1 Ignavibacteria bacterium | reverse complement strand
GATTTGAAACCGCAAAAGACTGTTAAAGGAGAAATCGGACTGCAACAACAGATTGGTGATGACATAGCAGTTGATTTAACACTATTCTTTGAAGATTTCAGAGACTTAACCGGAACTCAGACTGAAGAAATTTTGGTGTTTGGCGGTGCTCAAAGCTATAGTAAGTATGCAAACTCCGATTTTGGATTTTCAAAGGGATTTATCATTAGCTTCGAGAAGAGATTTTCCGGCGGATTATCAGCCTCTATAGATTATACATATTCAGTAACAAAAGGAAATGCATCCGATCCCGCGGATATTAGGGAATCAATACTTGACGGAGCATTGCCGGAAACATTTATTGCCCCATTAAATTGGGACCAGAGTCACACTCTTAATCTATCTGTTGCATACAATGTTGATAGAAATTTTGGATTTTCACTTATCGGGAATTTCTTTACAGGACAACCTTATACTCCTGCCGTTAACAAAAATACGCGTGTAACGCAAAATGCATTCCCTAGAAACAGTGAAGATAAACCAACAGTCTTCAATGTTGATGTGAGAATTAATAAGGATTTTGAGATAGGGAACACACTTTTGTCGTTTTTTCTGAGAGTCTATAATCTTCTGGATTTGGATAACTCTATCAACGTTTATGATAATTCTGGGCAACCGTTATTTACTTTTGACCAATTAGAAGCTGAAAGGATAAATCCTAATCTATATTATAATAGTATTGATGAATATTATATAAATTCAGGTTTCTTCTCTGCCCCCAGAAGGGTTGAATTTGGTCTAAATTATAATTTTTAATATTGGGAATAAAGAATAATGAATTATAAAATAATAATCTTTTTACTTCTTGGAGTAGGATTACTTCAAATCAATCTCTTGGCACAGAACGGAGATCCTAATTTACTTTCAATCGGATTACATACAGGCAACAGGATTGGCATCTCTTTTCACAATGACGGACAGATAGCTGGGTTTCTTGTGGGTACCGATATTCGTGGGGAATGGCCTCTCGGTTCCGGTGAAAATTATATCGGTGATTGTATACCTTTGATTGGTGTCGAGTTCATTAATGATTTACAGGATACTTTACACTCTGTAATAATCTCCAGGGGACCAAGAAACCGACAAAGTGAAGAGAGACATCCTTTTGTTGGTTACTTTTGGGGATGGAATCCAATTCCAGGATTCAGAAATCCCAATTATGAATCGGTAGGTATGAGTCATCTGGAACAATCCTGGCCTGAGGAAGGCTGGAATGATCCAGTGGCTGAAAACTGGAAAGATGAATTTGGGAGACCTCAATGGTTTGGTTATTTCGGTAGAGGTATACAAAATGCAGATCAGGAAAGCTTGTTCGATGCTGATGATCAAAACGACGATGAATTTAACTTTCTGAACTATAATGTAAATGAGCCAATATTTTTACCTGATGCAAATGATCCTTCACGACATGGTATGGGTCTTAAAATGAGAGTTCGCGGTTTTCAATGGTCGAATTTTCTTGCTGAAGATGCAATCTTCTGGTTGTACGATATTACTAATGAAGGAACAACAATTTATCGTAAAGCAGATTTTGGAACTGTAGTAGGAACTCTTGCCGGTGGTGACGGAGATAGCCAGGATGATCTTGGTTATTTTGATGTTGATAATTGGATAACTTATTCCTGGGATAGTGATGGAATTGGTAATAAAGGGCAGAAGGTCGGGTATGTAGGATATGCATTTCTCGAATCACCAGGGAATCCTTTTGACGGAATAGATAACGACGATGATTCACAGAATGATGTATCACCTGAATTTGTTCAATCAGATTTTGATTCGGTCACCTACACTGTTGGCTCTACGGTTGTTCTAATTGATGAGAATACATACGAAAGGGAGGTGCATTCAATTCAATCGCTCCCTGATACCGTCTATTCATTGGGTAACCAATTCATTATAGAATTGGGAAAGTATTTCCGTGAAGGATACATCGCTAGTACGATGGGAGGTGTGTCTATTCCCCACTCCTCTGCTGTAGATGGAATTGATAATGATCTTGATGGTTTGATAGATGAAAATGAAGCAATTCATTGGTATACTAGAAATGATAAACACCTCCCGGGACTCAAGTATAAAAATTTCAGAACTGGAGCAGGAACGAACGATTTATTAATCGATGAAAGACGAGATAATGATATTGACGAGGACGGGGACTGGACAGCTGAATTTGATGATGTAGGAATAGATGGTTTGGGTCCGGGCGATAACGACTATCCGGGGCCTGATTTTGGAGAGGGTAATGGTCTTCCTGACCAAGGAGAACCAAATTTTGGAAGAACTGATCCTGATGAATCTGATCAAATTGGACTGACCAGCTTCAATTTCTTTAATTTAACTGCTTCGCCCGATATGTCGAACGACTCTTTGCTTTGGGGAAGAATGACACCTGGTAGATTCGACGTAATTTCTCCTATTCCGCAGGATGGCGATTTTATATATGCATCGGGATACTTCCCGCTGGTTCCGGCAAACGATGATCCCGATGTTAAAGAAAGATTTTCTGTAGCTCTGTTATTTGGTGAAAATCTGGCCGACATCGTCAGTAACAAAGAAATAGTACAACAAATATATAATTCGGGTTACAAATTTCCCCAGCCACCGAGAAAACCAGAAATTACCGTCACTCAGGATGATGGTAATGTTGTAATTTACTGGGATGGAGAAAGAACGGAAAATGACAGAGATTTCATCACCAAGAAAAAAGATTTCCAGGGATATAAAATTTACAGGGCTACTGATGCAAATTTTCAGGATGCAAGGGAAATAACAAACGCATTCGGTATTTTATCGTTCGATAATCCTCTTGCCCAGTTCGACTTAAATGATACAATAAATGGATTCTTTTATCCTTCCTACAGGTTATTGGAACAGGTTGGCGGTACTACTTTTTATCTGGGTTCAAACACCGGTGTTATTAACAAATTTATAGATTCTACAGTTATACTTGGAGTAACGTATTATTATGCAGTGTGTGCATATGATGAAGGGGATGCAAGCCAGGATATATTCCCAACGGAAAACTCCAAATTTATAAGGAGGTCCAGTTTAGGGGAAATAATCTTAGACGATAACACAGGTTATATTACACCGGGAATGCGTCCTGCAGGCTATGTCCCTGCTGAAATTACTGATATTACAAAATCAGATGGATTTATAGGGACAGGCAATGTTACTATTGAAGTTGTCGATGATAAAGCCATCAGGAACAATTTTTCTTACCAGGTAGCGTTTGAAGATACTGCAATTCAAAAATATACAGCAAATTGGTCACTTTTAGATTTGATTACACCCGATACCGTTTTTGTTCCTGAAAATAATGCAACTTATATTGTTGAACCTCTCACAACAATAGACTTACCGTCTGGTACAGATACTGTATATGTAAACGGATTACCATTTGCAGTGGACAGTAGTGTATATACTGCTTCATACGATTCAATTGTTAATAAATCTACTGTGTTTACAGGGAATACACCAATAAGACATGGTTTTAGATTACAAATTTATAATGATAATGTTATTCAACTTGATAATTTAATTTCGGGATTTGAAGGAGGCGTTACAGAACCGAATAATTGGAGTTTTACTCTTCTCAGAGATCAAAATAATCCGCAGAATAATAGCGTAGTTGTTCCCTACGACTATCAGATTGAGTTTTATGAAACAATTGTTGATACATCATTAGAAGTACAATTATACCCACTTAATAATCCCTCGAATTTCTTTCCTGCGGTACCTGTTAATTTTAAAGTAAAGAACTTAACAAATGATGAATACATTGATTTCTTCTATAGAGTGACTGGACTGTTATCAACGAACTATTCAATTTATTTTAAAGAGTTGTTAGATGGAGAGCTTGAAAATACCTGGAGAGTTGTTATCACATATCTTGGAGGTAATGTTCCATTGGAATCCGAAGGTGTTCTAAATTTAAATACTAAGAAACCATTTAGAGAAACTGATTTCTATAAATTCAATACTTCTGGTTCAGTAATTAATTCTACTGTGGCAGAGAATGAGCTGGATTTAATTAAAGTAGTGCCGAATCCTTATGTAGTTACTCATGAAGGAGAGTCAAGATTATTGAGTACGCAGACAAGCGGCAGGGGAGAAAGAGAA
>JASFSF010000282.1:0-4194 GCA_050114555.1 Ignavibacteria bacterium | reverse complement strand
TAATTTTTAGTTATCTTGATGCACCTGCTATTGTGGTTCTCATTCGTTAAAGTTTAATTATAATCAAAATGGAGCAATGAATGTCTGATAAATTAGGAATACTTGGATACGATTTTGTAGAGTTTTATGTCGGCTCAGCCAAAATGTGGGCTTACTGGCATGCTAAGGCAATGGGAATGAATATCACCGGTTATCTTGGTCCGGAAACAGGTGTAAAAGATAGAACTTCCTACTTTATCGAGAAAAATAATTTTAGATTAATCTTAACTTCAGCGATCAATCCATCAGAATATGAAATTACTTCATTTGTTACCAAACATGGTGATGGCATTAAAAGATGGTCGCTAAAAGTAAAAGATGTAAAAACCGCATTTAAAACTGCTCTGGAAAATGGTGCTGTGCCTGAATCCCTTCCCTATAAATCTGAAGATGAATTTGGTGTTGTTGAGATGGCAAGCATCAAGCTTTATGATGATGCCGAGATAGTGTTTGTTAACCGCGATAACTATAAAGGTATATTCTTGCCCGGATATGGGAAACCGATACAAAGTATCGAATTGAAAGCTGAAGACACGGGATTGATGGCAATCGATCATATTGTTGGCAATGTAAGAATTAATGAAATGAATCTTTGGGCAAATTATCTTAATAAAAGTTTGAACTTTGAAACATTCATTGATTTTGGTCCCGGCGATATTTCGACAAAGTATTCCGCACTTCTTTCGAAAGTAGTGCGTGCTAAGGAAGGAGCATCAGTAAAAAATCCGATTAATGAACCTTATGAAGGTCTTAAAAAATCCCAGATAGAAGAATACATCGATGTTTATAAAGGATCGGGAATTCAGCACATCGCCGTTGCTACAAATGATATTATTAAAACAATTTCAGCCATGCGAAATAACGGTGTCGAATTTCTATCTGTTCCTGATACATATTACGATGACTTAAAGAAAAGAGGGCTTGAAGTAACTGAAGATATCGATAAACTTAAGAAGTATGGAATATTATGTGATACGGAAGGAAAGGGATATCTGCTTCAGCTATTTACAAAACCTATAGGCGACCGTCCAAGCTTTTTCTATGAAATCATTCAACGCCGTAAAGGAGCACAGGGATTTGGACAGGGAAATTTCCAGGCTCTGTTTGAATCGATTGAAAGAGACCAGGAGTTACGCGGAAGCTTGGACAAGTGATAGTTGATTTAAGAATGAACAATTTTTATCCAAGGAGGATGATGTGCCATTTTATGTAAAGTTGGGAAAGGTTCCACTAAAACGCCATATAACATTTTATAAAGAGGATGGTAAATCACTTTACCGTGAGGAGCTATTCAGTACAAAAGGATTTACGGGTATATATTCAAATAAATATCACATTTATATGCCAACCCAGGTGAAAAAGATTGGTGAAATTCCGAAAGATAAATCAGTCGAATGGCTTGAAGCTCCTTTGCAATATTATCATTTCTTTACGGAAGAGAAAAAAACAACCGGTGATATTCTTTCATCACGAAATGAATTTTTGAAAAATGATAACTGCGTAATCTCAACATCAAATGTTAGCAAAGATTCTGATTTTTTTTTTAGAAACAGTCATGCTCACGAGTTAATATTTGTTCACCACGGCGAAGGGAAATTTTTATCGGAATATGGACACCTGCCATTCAAGCAATGGGATTATATTGTGGTACCGAAAGGCACGACCTATCAAATAAAATTTGATTCTTACAAAAACAATAAACTCTTTATTGTCGAATCTTCTACTCCATTTGATATTCCAAGACACTTCAGAAATGAATACGGACAATTAACCGAAGACGCTCCTTATTATGAAAGAGATTTTAAAGTACCTGAATATATTGATCCTATTGATAAGCAGGATGATTTCGAGCTTGTTATCAAGTTAAGGGGAAGATACTTCAAGTTCATCATGCCTAATCATCCATTTGATGTTGTTGGATGGGATGGATATCTGTATCCATACACTTTCAACCTGAAGGAATATGCACCTAAGGTGGGGCAAATTCATCTGCCACCGCCAGTTCATTTAATGTTTACAACCCAACATTTTGTTGTATGTAATTTTGTACCTCGTCTGTTTGATTTTCATCCTCAATCGATTCCTGCACCGTATTATCACTCTAATGTTGATAGTGATGAAGTATTGTACTATGTACACGGAGATTTTATGTCAAGGAAGGGAATTAAAGAAGGTTCGATCACTTTGCATCCAATGGGTATACCACATGGTCCGCAGCCCGGCAAGACGGAAAAGTCTATCGGTGTGAAGGAAACAGACGAATATGCAGTAATGATTGATACATTTCAACCATTGCAGGTAACCAAAAATGTAGAAGAGACTATGGTTGATGATTACAGTCAATCATGGTTAGAAAAATAAAGTTGGGATATTATATTACTAAGAGGAGAAAAGTATGAAATTAGTTTCGTACACTACAAAAAAGAAAAATAGAGTTGGAATATTTCTTAATGATAAAATATATGATCTGAAAGTATCCGGTCATGAATTGGGATACAAATTACCCTCAAGGATGAAAAGGTTCCTAAGCGGTGGTGAGGAATTGATGGACCTTGCAAAAGAGGTAAATCAAGCTATTATTGAAGGAGAAATAGATCCCAATGTTGAAGATTCAAATGTAAAATTACTTGCACCAGTTCCTAAACCAACATCTTGTCGTGATGCATATGCTTTCAGACAGCATGTAGAAACTGCCCGTAGAAATCGTGGTGTTCCGATGATACCTGAATTCGATCAATTTCCTGTTTTCTATTTCACGAACCATAATGCAATAGTTGGACCGGGTGAAGTTAAACTTGAAGCTGATCATTTTATCAAACTCGATTTTGAATTGGAATCGGCAATAGTTATTGGGAGAAGAGGAAAAAATATTACTGTGGAAGAAGCTGATTCTTACATTGCCGGTTATATGATTATGAATGACGTTTCGGCACGAGCACTTCAGATGGAAGAGATGAAACTTAATCTTGGTCCTGCAAAAGGAAAAGATTTTACTACTGCAATAGGACCATGGCTCGTTACTCCTGATGAACTTGAGCATTTCAAAATTGAAACAGAATATGGTAATAAATATGATTTGCGTATGACTGCAAAACACAACGGTAAATTGATAAGTGATGGAAATATGAAGGATATGAACTGGACGTTTGCAGAGATTATTGAACGCGCATCATATGGTGTTGAACTTTTACCAGGCGATGTTATAGGATCAGGGACTGTTGGAACAGGTTGTTATCTCGAACTTAATGGTACCTGGGTTCTTCAAGCAAAAGAAAAAGGAGATGAATTCACACCGATCTGGATTAATGATGGTGATAATATCGAACTTGAAATATCCGGTCTGGGTGTACTGAGTAATACATTTCTTAAAAGAAAAAAATCCCGATCAATTTTGGAAAATAAGAAGAATCAATAGATGCTTCATTACGAACCTAAAGATTTGAGTGTGCCTGATGTCCATAAATTATTGTTAGGTGGTGTTGCTCCCAGACCCATTGCACTTGCATCTACAATTTCAGAGGCAGGGGTAAATAACCTTTCTCCATTTTCGTTTTTTAATGTGTTTGGCGCAAATCCTCCGGTGATTGCTTTCTCTCCCTCAAGACGCGGAAGGGATGCCAGTTTCAAGGATACATATCACAATCTTATTAGTACAAAAGAATGTGTCGTTCAATCCGTAACATTTTCGATGGCTGAACAAATCAGTCTTGCTTCAACGGAATTTGCAGCCGATGTAGATGAGTTTGTTAAAAGTGGGCTAACTCCTATCGACTCAGATATTGTTAAACCAAAAAGAGTAAAAGAATCACCCTTTCAGATGGAATGCAAACTGGTTGAGATGAAAAGTTTTGGTGAGGGCGGTGCATCTGCTAACATGGCAATATGTGAAGTTGTTAAACTGCACATCAGTGAAGATATTTTTTCGAATGGTATAATTGATCCGCAAAAAATTGATTTGATTGGGAGGATGTCCGGAAATTATTATTGTCGTGCAAAAGATGATGCAATATTTGAAATAGAAAAACCGGTTGGTAAAAGTTGTATTGGTTATGATCAGCTTCCGGAATTTGTAAAAACCTCAAAGTACTTCACCGCAAATGAGATAGCAAAACTAGCAAATGTAAAAAGTCTTCCTGACGAATCTGCAATCCAAGA
>JASFSF010000281.1:0-4250 GCA_050114555.1 Ignavibacteria bacterium | reverse complement strand
CAATGAAGCACTTGAAATAAGATTCTCTGAGATGCTGCAAAAGCTGAATGAAGAGATGAACCAGATAAATAAAAAGAGAGGACAGCTTGAACAGGCGATTGTGAAGAAAGAAAAAGATCTTGTAGAAAAAGATCAGCAGCTTTCTGAAAAAATATCAGCACTTGATGAAAGTGAGAGAATTTTGAGTATGCGGAATGGTGAAATTGAATCATTCGAATCACTTTTGAAAAACCTTTCCGAGCAAACCGAATTGGTAAAAAATGACCTTCTAATGCTGGATAGCAGATCCACAGAACAGAGAAAAGAAATAACCGATCTCCAGCTTGAAACCGAACTGCTTCAGAAGAAGAAATCTGCAATTGAGGAAAACCTTCAGGAATTTCTTTATTCAATGAGCAACAGAATTAAACGCAACAGTGAAAATGAGATAAAAATAAACGGGGAAATCAAAGAGTTTGAAGACAGACTTACAGAATTAAATGTAAGTATTAAAGAATCTACGAATGAATTAATTGAGCTTCAGACATCGTTAAGTAACATTAAAATTGAGCATGAAGAACATCGGAGTGGAATAACAAAACTTGTTTCAATGAAGAAAAAACTACTTGCTGAAATATCCAAACATCAGACAGTTCTTCAAAAATACCAGAAAGTTAATGAGAAGATAAAATTTGAACAGGCGATGATACAAAAGCAGAATCCGCCGGATGTTGAAAAGGATGTAAAGGAAGAAGCTACCGTAAATAAGACTGATAATTCTGGTGAGAAATTTTTGAAGGTTTAATTATATTATCTTAAGATATTTAATCACTCTCCGCAAACCATAATTCCATAGTATCACGCAAGATCTCATTTCTCCAAGTTGTTGTCTTTACTTTTCCCGGTTAGTTTCGTTAATACATATCCGATCACAATTCCAATTAATAGTACTAATATTAACAATACTATCAATGAAGCTTCAAAATTCCAGAACAGCGCCTTGAAACTAACCAGGCTAGTGTTCTGAATAATGATTACAGCTGCAAGAATGATTAAAATTGATATTAGTGAGAGCTTGGCATTTTTGTTCATACAGTTTGTTCCAAACAATATTGATGGTTGATTAGGTTAACTGGAATATAAGTAAAATACCTGTTCTACGAAATCAGATTACAAAATGATTTTTATCCTAAGAATGTAATGTCCAATCTCTTGTGTGAATAATAAATATAATCAGTAAATTTTTTATTCTTCAATCCCAGTCTTCATAATCAACTTCACAAAGAACAGCGTGAAGATCGTTAAAGATTATATCTTCGGGTTCCTCAGGCAGAAGTGGCAACGTAAATATTTTTTCTTTGGTTTTCATCTCAATTCTCAATCTCGCATACCTTTCATCATCAAAAATAATTTTTATTGGGATATACATCTTAAAATTTTCCGGTACATCTTCCTGGGTAATTCTACATGTTACACGATATTTACCTTTAACAGTTTTTTCCGTTTTATATGCGAACCTGTATAAAGGTAAATCTGTTCCATACACATACTGATTAAAAAACCACTCCATATCTTCGCCAAAATGTTTAGAGACTATTCTCTTAAAATCTTCCGTTGAAGCTGCTTTACCATAAAATGTTCTGAAATAATCTTTCATCATATTCTTGAATAAATCTTCATTCATCGTATTTAGATTAAGCAACATGCTGCGAAGCATATGTAATATGTAAGCTCCTTTTTTGTAAACAATTAAGCTATAATCTCCTTCTGTATCATATGACTGAGTTCTGTAACCGAGCCAAACAGGTCCGGCTTCCTGACCTGAACCTAAAATATATTCTCTGTTGCTCATAATCCTATCACACCATCTCTCAAGATGTTCAAAAAACAAATCGTTATCTTTTTTTATAACTTGCAAATACAACAACCCGCTATATTGGGCAAAGCCTTCACTTAGCCATTTATCGTGGTAAGTTTTGTAGTCCACGCCAATACCCCACCATTGGTGGGCAACTTCGTGAGCACGAAATATCTCATCACTACCATCTAGGTCAGAAGCCTGATAAGTTATCCAGGATAGATGAATAAGTCCGGGAAACGCCAGACCATGGAAATATGGCACTTCAGTTACGTTTATAGTTGGGTGAGATATTCTTCCGAACATATTATCAAACAGAGAGAGACTATTGATTACATCACCCCCTATCCATTCAATAGCATCGCCGAGTGTAAGAATTCCATAGGGAGCTAATTGATGCCCAAGTTGTTTGTGTCCGTATTCAGACATATAAACTTTAACTTTGGGAAGTCCTTTTTCAACAACTTCATGTTCTTCAAATTTTCCAATATTGAAGGAGGCATTTACAATAGGTTCGTTACACATCCAGGTTGTTGACAATACTTCATCATTCGATGAACTCTTAATGCAATCACCAACACTAATAAAGTTGTATTCCACCGGTGTTTCAAAATGCAATCCAAAATATGCTTTTTCTCTTGAATTATACCTGGGATACCAAAAACTAGAAGATTTTATTGAAATCCAACCAAGCTGATTTCTTTCCAGTAACTCGCCATGATAGTACGTCTTGAACATATGTTCTTTTTCATCCAGGTATTTATCATCAATGCGTATCCATAGTTCAGTATTATCGGTTGTTCTGTAGAACTTTGCTTCACTCCCGTCTTCCCAAATAATCGAATCAACTTCCAGTTCTTCAAATAGATAAAAGGTTATCCATCTGCTTTTTTTCTCCGAAGAAATAAATGTCAACGCACACTCTGCTGAGAAATCCAGGTTATCCTCAATAGTTGATTCAATTCTGTAAGAGATTATATCTAGAAAGTTTTTATCCGGCTTTGTAAGACTTTGATATTTTATCGAAACCGGAAATTGATTAATAATCTCCTTTTTGGATTTAGAGAAGTACCCACTTTTGTAGGACCTCATAAAACAGACTTCTTCGGCTTGATACGGATTAATTTGAAAGAAATATGGTCCGCCCGCTCCCTCAATGTGAGCATAAAAAAATCCATTCTCCGGTTCATCAAGAATCGATCGAATAAAATCCGATCTCGAATATCCTTCATCAGATTTTTTCAGGTATTCAAGTCTATCTGATATTTCATCGTTCACCGAGTAATTATTTTCGGACAATTCAAAATTAATAAGCCTGTCAAGCTCAAAATAAGTTGAATCAGTAAACAGAAGGAACAAAGAGTTAAAATTAATTGGAAAGTCGTCCTTATCGTAAAAACGGTAGAGCTGATCCTCTTCAATTTTTGTTGGGGGAGCGAATGAAAAATCACCTTTCCCTTCGAAGAAAACACCTAAAATCTTGTCATTCTTTGTTATACAGGTATAAAATGTTCCCTCATAAAGAGTAAATGTTCCGACATCTTTTTCGAAGGAAATTTTATTTATTACAGTGGCTGACTCTAAACCTGTGTGCAATTTAAATAACGATCCCATAGCGGTTTTATAATCCATTCGAGATTCAATTTTTGCTGCATTTTGTGCAAAAATAAAAACAGGATTAAAAATTGGAGAGATTTGAGATATAAAAATGATTAGAGATGAAATTACAAAGTGTTTACCCAACATCACTTACCCCTTTTTTTGTTTAATATAGGATAATGAGATTTTATTACTGAATAAATTTAATAATTAGCTGGGGAAAAATCAGTCTTTCATCACAAAAAGTTTAAATATTCTTTGTAAACTTATGTTGTTGAACTACCTTAAACAGCCTAGATGGATTTGGATCTATTCACTCAGCAATTTTTTTCTAATCAATTCAGATTTTTGTTCTATCTCCAGATTTTGTGTTTCCGTTAGTTTTAATTCGCTAATACTTTTATACTCTTCCAACGCTTCTTCGTACAGACCTTTATAATTAAGTATATTAGCAAAATAAATTCTGTATCCCGTCAGAATTTTAGTAGCAGGGTATTTTCTGAATGTTTCTTTTGCAACAACAACAGCCGATTCCTTGAAACCTATTTCTGCAAGCTGCACCGCACCGTTCAATCGTTTGACACCAAAGTCGTTAGATTTTATCTGAATTGAATTTGTTTCACCTTCTCTGGTGCCGTACACCGCAGTATTTTCGGATGATTCATCAGTATCCTTTGGGGCATTTATTACATCTTCAAGAGCAAGCGCAAGTAATAAATCATCGATGCTCATTTCCTTAATGCTGCTTATTGAAACTGCAGATAGTTCACCCATGTTGAAAGTAATACCCCCATTACCTATTTGAACTGAAGAG
>JASFSF010000280.1:0-4261 GCA_050114555.1 Ignavibacteria bacterium | reverse complement strand
ATATTGAAGGTTTTAGTTACCAGGAAATTTCGGAAACCCTTAACTGTGAAATTGGTACTGTTAAATCCAGGATTTTTAGAGCAAGGGAAGGACTTAAAAAAATCCTGAAGCCAATTGAATCGGAGTTGAGATAATGAAATATGATACAAATATTGAGGAATTATTATCTGCTTATTTAGATGATGAATTATCACAAGAAGAGAAGGATAATCTTGAACAGAAAATTAATTCCTCACCTGAATTACAGAAAAAACTTAACCATCTTAAAAACGTAAAAGATTCTGTTTCAAAAAATTATAAAAGACTTCCCGAATCACCTTATTTTGAAACAAGATTATTTGCAGAGCTAAAATCAAGCAAACCATGGTATCGTAAAGTCATAAAGTGGTCACCTGCTATCGGTCTCGGGCTTGCAACAATTTTCCTGATGGTTCTATTAAAATTTAGTCCTGGAATAATTGATGACCTGATCGATGAACAATCATCAAACATAGCTGGTTTCTACAAAGAAAATTTACAACCTCTTTTATTTGCTGCTGATTTAAACAATGAAGATATTTTTAACTTCGCTATGTATAAGCAGTTGCCGATAAACAAAGAAGAAAACCAGGTTCTCCATTTAGGGTATGATACTACCGGGAGGGAATATTTTGAAATAAAGGATGTTGGTGAAAATTTAGGCAAGAACAATTATGGAAAATTTGTTGTCGCCATGGGATTGGATGAAAACCAAAAAAGACAAATCGATTCAATAATAAATCAATATGCTGCCGAACTGGAAGACCAAATACTGGTTAATGTTAACAACACAGTAGCAATTAATTCAAATTTGTGGAATTACCAGCGTGCTATTCAAACTGATTTACTTGCTTTTGCTGAAAATTCAAATGAACTTCAATTCAGAAAATTATTACCGAAAACCATTTCCTCACCCAATAGCCCCGTTATTATAAAGGCGGCAAATGACTTCAGGAAAATAAAAAACAAGAATTACATAATGCTGACTCCCGATTCAATCTTTGCAGAGAACATTGAATTCAAACCGGATTCATATCCAAAAAATATTGATAGACTTGAGAAAGACTTAAATGAAAAGATGAGGAAGTTAGAGAAAATTAACATTAGTGTTCGATACGATACTAGCTGGAACAATCCGAATGTAAAACATAGCTGGCAGCACCGTTTTGATATCTCTATTGATTCAAACAGTTGTCGCGTGGGTATCTCGGAATTCGATATTCCTGTTTTTGATTTACATGATTTTAACAGCACATTTAATTCTTTTGACAGCATTGCAGAAAATTTTAAATATTATTCCAAGTATATACCACAAATCGAGTACCTCGATAATAAAATTAAATTTGATTTTAATACAGATTCGGTTAAGACTTACGAATTCAGTATAACTGATTTCGATGTGGATTCACTAATGCAAATACAGTTTGAGAGAATTGATTCGGTTCAACAATTTAATTTTAATAATTTTTTCAATTTCAGAGACTCTATGATGTTTCGGGGTTTTCCGAAAATTGACAGCTATTTTAAATATTATCGAGGTGATGAAAATATAAAAACTCATATGGAGGAATTGCAAAAGGAACTTGAAATCTTCAAAGAAGAAATGAAAGAATGGAATTCAAAATTCAAGAACAGAAGCTCTTCCCGAAAACAAGAAAATGATAAAAGATAACAATATCTAAATTAGTCCATGGATAATAAAACCGCTCCCTGTAGCGGTTTTTTTATTCTATCAAATATCCTGATAAACCTCCGTTTATACTTCTTTTCTTTACTTAAGCTCGGAAAAAGAGTATTTTCAAAGCATGCTAAATAATTTAGTTTAGCAGATGCAGAATGATATAGGAAAAGGTAATTAACTTAATTAAGCAAGAACGGAAATCCTCTGGAAAATACTCAATTTAAATTTTTTCTGTTGTCGGTAGGCATATTACTGATTTTTCAATTGTTCTTTGCAGGAACGGATGGCATAGTATATAGAATCATCAACGATGTTCTTATAAGTTTTACACTTACATTTTTATTTATTACGCTTACGAGCTATTTTGAAAAGAAGAAGGCGAGTCCGTTTTCAATAATTATGAACATCGGAATTCTTAGCGCCATTTCATTTTTCATTATTGCTTTTTCTGAATCGATAATGTCATTGCTCTTTGATAACCTGAACGAAATACTTGGCAACCCAGGTTCGTTTTCTGCGATTGTTACTGTAATTTACCTGGTACCGATTGTTGGCTTTCTTTCGTATGTGTTTATAGCACTTCGACATTTATTTTATTTAAAACAGAGCGGTTCACAGAAGTTATACTTTAATACTATGCTCATCTTCTTTGTTTTTGCCTCGCTTACTGCTCATTATTTTAACTCTGCGGAACTATCTTTCGTAAAAAATACATTCTTAATTATATCCATAATCTTGATGGTGATTAATTCATTAAGAATATCGTGGATAGCATTTATTGTAAAGAAAGAAAAACTCGCCTTATTAGTATTATCCATTGTTATCGCCATTCTGTTTGTTGTAATTCTTAGTAATTCAGGTGATGATACGGTACATAATCAAATGGTTACTTCTTTCTCTCCTTCATTATACCATTTTACAGTAATAATAATGTTGTATGGTTCGATTTATTTCAGCGTACTTTTCTTTACAACTCTGTTCCATATTCCAACTGCAGAAGCCTTTGATAGAAAAGCACAGGAAGTATCATCGCTTCAATATTTTAGTAAGCTTATTACACAGGTACTTGATTTCGATGAACTGGCAGAGACTGTTACGGATATTACAACGAAGGTAAGCAGTGCAGATGCATCATGGATTATCTGGAAGGAAGGCGAAGACTACGTTCCGCTCGCAAATAAAAATATTGGGTTTGTTGATTCGAATCTTATAAATAAATTCATCTTGAAAAAGATAAACTGGGACACGCATAATGAAACATCATTTCTGAAGCTTGGTGATTTTGAAGGCGGGTTGCAGATCACACAAAAATACAACGCAGTTGCCGTGTCTCCGTTAAAAGCACACGGAATAGTAAAAGGATTATTGATAGCCGTTCGATTGGGTGAAAAGAAATTCAACGAAGAAGATAAAAATGCAATTGCTACTTTTTCAGATTACGCTTCCGTTTCGATCGAAAATTCAAGTTTGCTAGAAGAATCGATTGAAAAAGAACGGTTAGAAAAAGAACTTGACCTTGCCCGGGAAATTCAAAAGAAAATAGTACCTGAAACAAATCCGGTTTATAAGGGATTAGAAATTTCATCGGTGTTTATTCCCGCATTTGAAGTCGGTGGTGACTATTATGATTTTTTTGAAATTTCGAAAACAAAACTTGGTTTTGTTATTGCGGATGTTTCGGGAAAAGGTATCTCTGCTGCATTAATTATGGCAGAAGTAAAAGGAATATTTGAATCTCTATCGAAATTAATTGATAGTCCGAAAGAAATATTAATTAAAGCAAATGAAATACTCAAACGAACGCTTGATAGGAAAACATTTGTCAGCGCAGCATACGGAGTTATCGATGTAGAAACAGGAACCATGAAAGTATCTCGTGCAGGGCATTGTCCGGTTTTGTTAATCAGGAATGATATAGCACAAAGCGTGAAACCTTCGGGTATTGGACTTGGTATAAGCGATGTTGAAAAGTTTGTAAAAAACCTTGATGAAGAAATTATTGAGCTTAATGAGAATGATTCGATTATTCTTTACACCGATGGAATTACAGAAGCTAAAAATGCAGACCTGGATGATTTTGGTGAAAAGTATTTTACTGAAATATTACTTGAGAACAGGAACAAACAGGCAGATGAGCTTTCAAAAAAGGTTATCGAAGAAGTGACATTGTTTTCGAATGATTATTCACAATATGATGATATTACTTTAGTAATTTTGAAATGGAAACAAAAAATTAAAACGGACGGAGAAAAAATATGGCAGAATTCGGCACCTCAATTGTAAATAAAGGTGATATTAGCGTAATCAATTTGGTTGGGTACCTTGATGCTCACACCGCTCCTACGCTTGAGAATAATTTTACCGAATTGATTGATGAAAGTAAGTTTAAAATTGTGGTCAACTTTAAGGACCTGGCATATATAAGCAGTGCCGGGCTTGGAGTTTTTATGGCTTATATTGAAAAGATAAGAAATAATGGCGGCGATATTAAACTTACAAGTATGAATGATAAAGTATTTAATATTTTTGATTTGCTCGGCTTTCCGTTGCTCTATGAAATAT
>JASFSF010000279.1:0-4264 GCA_050114555.1 Ignavibacteria bacterium | reverse complement strand
AACTTCTCTTCTGATTCTTTTTGTTACCTTCGATTTGAATTGTCCGATTATTGCACCCAAAGAGCCTGCCTGTAACGTTTGATTCTTGTTTGTACGGGCGACCCGCCGGGTCGCCCGTACTACGGAATTTTCAATTATTAAAATGCCATGAAAATGATTTGGCATAATAACATAATAATCCAGATCAAAATTATTTCGTATTTCTTTTGTCTTAATCCATTCTTCCTCTACAATTTTTCCCATATCATTTAAAATCATTTTGCCTTTGGCAATCTCACCAAATAATTTTTTATGATTTTGTGTACAGATAGTTATATAATACCACCAGGGAGTTGAATAATCAAATTCTTTTAACCTGATCGATCTTCTGTGATGATATTTTGGATTATAACCCAAAATTAAAATTGTGGGGGCAATGTGCACCTTGCCCGGTACTCCCGATTTAATGTCAATATTTGTACGGGCGACCTGGCAGGTCGCCCCTACCCTTAAGATTCATTTTGCTTTATCAAATAACTTCCTCAATTCAAATATCGTAATCCCGTATGCAACTGCAACATTAAGCGATTGTTTAATTCCAAATTGCGGAATTTCAATGGAGTAGTCACATAAGTCAAGCAGTTCTTGTGAAACACCTGAAATCTCGTTGCCGATTACCAATCCAAGCGGGAAAGTATCATTTTTTAATTCATAATGAGGGAAACTGTTTTCGGTAAGTTCAAGTGCACAAATTTTAATTCCTTTACTCTTTAATCCCTTAATAACTTCTTTTGGGTCTTTAACATATTCCCAGCTAACACTTTCGGTTGCACCGAGTGCTGTTTTCATAATCTCTTTCTTGGGTGGATGAGGTGTGTATCCGCACAAGTACAATTTTTCAATCATTGCTCCATCCGAGGTCCGAAAGATAGAACCAACGTTATAGTTACTTCTTATACTGTTAAGGATAACATACACAGGCAGTTTTTTAATTTTATGGAGAGAATCTAAAGTGCTTCTCTTTTCAGAAATCTGGTCGTGTGTTAGTTTTTTCATTGTATGGAAGTACCGGCTTCTTCCAAAAAAGCAAGCTGTCCGCAGGCGGCAGCAATATCATCACCCTGTGTGTAGCGAACTGTTACAACGATGTTCTGGTGTCTGAGTGCTTCAACAAATGCTTCCACGCGTTCCTTTGGAGTGGGCTTTAATTCGGACGAGAATCCTTCTGGATTTATATGGGTTAAACTGTTAAACGGGATAACATTTATTTTACAGGGAAGGGACTTACAAATTTTAACGAGCTCAGAAAAATCCTCTTCACGGTCATTCATTCCGTCAATCATCACATACTCGAATGTTAATCTTGTATGGGTTTTCTTTGTGTAATAACGTAATGCATTAAGATTCTCTTTTAATGAGTATTTATCATTTATTGGCATTAATTTTGAACGGATGTTCTCAAAGCAAGAGTGCAGCGAGAAAGCAAGTTTAACTCTCATTCCCGAGTCTGCAAGTTCCATGATTTTTGGTGTAATACCTACAGTTGAGACAGTAACTCTTTTTAATCTTATTGTGGGTGTAAGATCTTCCGCAAAAATTTTTAAAGAGTTTAATGTATTCTCAAAATTTGTAAGTGGTTCACCCATACCCATGTAAACAATATTCTTAATTGTATCTTCTTCCTGGTCTTTGCAAACAAGTTTATACTGATCAAAAATCTCACCTGAGGTAAGATTCCGTTTAAAACCTGAGAGCCCCGTTGCACAAAATTTACAGTCCAGCGGGCACCCGACCTGTGTTGATATACAAAGCGTTGTTCTGTTTTCATCCGGGATTATAACCGATTCGATTTTTAATCCGTCAAGAGTTTCAAATAAGTATTTTGTAGTACCGCTTACGGGTGATATAATTTTTGAAATGAATTTGAGTGTGTTGATCGGTCCGGTATTTTCAGAAAGTTGATTGCGTAGAACTTTAGGTACGCTGTCCATCTGATCGTAACTGTCGATTAAATGCCGGTAAAGCCAGTTGAATACTTGTTCACCCCTGAATCTTTTTTCACCAACTGATGAGAAGTAATCTTTCAGTTGTTTTAATGTTAGTCCCTTTAGTGTAGTTTTATTCCCGGCCACAGCATTATCCATGGATTCCATATTACAAATATAAGAATTACATTAAATTGTGAAAATATAACTGTAAGTTTATAAACACTTACCTGAAACCTACGTTGCTATACTACAATTATTAACTTATTTTTATAAACAAAAATTAACATCAATAAGCGAATTAACTTCTAAAATCTAATAACAGGGAGAGATATGAACTTCGATTTTACCGAAGAGCAATTAATGATTCAGGAATCGGCAAAAGATTTTGCTGAAAATGAAATTGCTCCGACTTCTGTTGAAAGGGATAAAAATGCAGAATTCCCGACCGAGATAATTAAGAAATTAGGAGAATTGGGATTTATGGGAATGATGGTATCACCTGATTATGGTGGTGCGGGAATGGACACGATAAGTTATGTGCTGGCAATGATTGAAATATCAAAAATCGATGCCAGTGTGGGTGTTGTTATGTCTGTAAATAATTCACTCGTTTGCTGGGGGCTGGAAACATACGGATCAGATCATATAAAAAATAAATTTTTAACACCTCTGGCAAAAGGAGAGAAAATAGGAGCCTTTTGTCTGTCCGAACCTGAGGCAGGCAGTGATGCTACCCAGCAGAAAACAACTGCAGATAAAGACGGTGATTTTTATGTTCTTAACGGAATTAAAAACTGGATCTCAAACGGGCAGAGCGCTACTTATCATCTTGTAATGGCTACTACCGATAAAGAAAAAGGACATAAAGGAATTTCAGCAATAGTGGTTGAAAAAGGAACGAAAGGTTTTGAACAGGGTGTAAAGGAAGATAAACTTGGAATAAGAAGTTCTGATACATGTTCACTTACATTTGATAATTGCAGGGTGCCGGTAGAAAATCTTATCTGGGAAGAGGGCAAAGGTTTTAATTTTGCGATGAACACACTTAATGGCGGAAGAATTGGAATTGCTGCCCAGGCGGTTGGAATTGCCGAAGCCTCACTCGAAGCAGCAGTTAAATATTCCCGGGAAAGAAAAGCATTTGGAAAAGAGATTTCTAACTTCCAGGCAATTCAGTTCATGTTATCGGATATGGCAGTGAAAGTTGATGCTGCTAAAATGCTGACTCTGAAAGCTGCTGCTGCTAAAGACGCCGGTAAACCTTACTATAATGAAGCTGCAATGGCAAAACTTTATTCATCAAAAATAGCTGTTGAATGTGCTCTTGATGCTATTCAAATACACGGCGGATACGGATACGTAAGAGAATATCTTGTTGAAAGATATTTACGCGATGCAAAAATTACGGAGATTTATGAAGGTACATCAGAGATCCAAAGAATAGTAATAGCGCGGTCATTATTAAAAAAATAATTGGTGCATAGATCAGGTTAGTTTTATTATTCATATTCATTTCTGCGACTACATTTTCTCAACCGGAAAAGTTAGTTCAGGAAGACAACCATTGGGGAAAATGGGGTAAAGCGGAGTTCCGGTATGCAAAAGAAAATGAATATCGGCACAGAGATTATTCATTCGAATCCGAGAGTGTATCTGGTTTCATTGCAAAAGCATTAGCGAACACTTACTGGTATCTTATATCCGACCTTGATGGTGATAATTGTCCCTTCAGACCCTCCTGCTCAACATTTTTTGTTGAAGCTACCAGAGAAACGAACATTGCACAGGGCGTATTAATGTTTTTCGATCGATTCACAAGAGATCTAAATTTTTATAGAAGGTACGAACATTATCCTCATATAATGGATGGCCATTATTTTGATCCTGTTACACTTTATACTTTAAACCCTGAAAGTATAAAATATATTCCACCCTCAATTACTGTTGCACGGTGATGAAATTAGTATCATTATTGATATTCTTAACTGCCACAGTACATTTTGCTCAAACTGAAATTATAGATTTTCACTCACATCAAAACATAAAAAAGTTTGCCAATCACCTTTTTTGTGATGGGGATTATTTAAGGACTGCACTTGAATATGAGAAACTCCCGGAAAAATTTTTTAATGATACATTGTATTTCAAAACAGCACTCTCATATTCAATCGTTCGGGAGTATCCATCAGCGCATAAATATTTCGCAAAGATCTCACCATTTTTCAGATTGTATGATATTGCTAGTCTGGAGCGCATGAAGCTTTTTATTCTACAATCTGATTTTAAAAGTTTAGAGT
>JASFSF010000278.1:0-4268 GCA_050114555.1 Ignavibacteria bacterium | reverse complement strand
ATTCAGGTATTCCTTGACCCCATTGTCTAACGGGAATTAACTTTCCCCGAATAAAATCACCATTAATTTCATTCAATTCTGCTTGAAGAATTACAGTAACTCCATTTATTCCGTTAATGTTCATATTACCATACGTCAAAAAATTTCCCAGCGAATAAGCAATGAGCTTACTATTGTATATTTCCATTGCTCTTAGAACGTGGGGTCCGTGTCCAATTACCAGGTCTGCACCGGCATCAATGACGGCATGTGCAAAAGCTGTAACATTACCTCGATTTTCACCCAGGTAATATTCCGTTTTGTGAGGTAAGTTCAGGGCTTCTTTTCCTTCAGCACCTCCATGATATGAAACAATTATTAAGTCATATTTATCATCCAGTTCTTCTATAATTCTTACTGCGTCATCAATATCATTGATATGATGAGAATTAGCCGAATATCCGAATGCAGCAAGTACGATTCTTCGTTCACTAAGAACAAAATCGGTAAACCCTCTTTTAGGCATAAACTTTATACCTAACTCATCTAATTTGGTTTGTGTGAATTCATATCCATCAGTTCCGTAATCTTCAGAATGATTGTTATCCTGATTCAAAACATTAAATCCAAGTTCTTTTATTGTAGAAGCAAGATATTCAGGTATTCCGAATTCATAGCAAGTAGCTCGTTTTCTTGATCGTTCGGAACATTTGTCCGGTTTCAATTCATCATAAATAAATGTTCCTTCCAGGTTTCCGAAAATTATATCTGCATCAGTCAAATGTTTACCAATAGATTCAACAAACTCATTACCTTTTTCAGGCGGAAGAATTTTTCTTGGAGTAACGGAACCCGGCATAATATCACCCACTGCCTTAATCTTTATCTGTGCCCCGGTGATTGAATTTGCAATTAATATTATTACAAATAGCAGGAGTGCAATTCTGGTATAAAAGCGTTTTTCGAAATGGCCAGAAGCCATTTGTTTACAACTATTTATCCTTTTTTTAACTAAATTTTGAACCATGATAAATTATGAGATATAATTATTCGAACTAAAAAGTGACGTCGAAAACAGAACCATATAATTTGCAGAAAATCTTATCCCTGCTCCGGAAATATATAGATAAAAGTACTGTAAGGAATGTATTTTACATCATATCTACAATTCTACTCTTTATGACAGGTGTGATTATTTACGGAGTTATTTTGAATATCAGGGAAGTTTCGCTTGAAGAAGCTTTATTGGAGAAAGGTATAGTTGAAATAACCAATCCGAATATTTTAATTGACCGTGAAACGTATTCACTTTCTTTGTATGACGATACAGTGTTCGTAAAAAAGTACAGGGTAAGTTTCGGTAGAAATGTTCATCATGTTAAAAGAGTCGCTGGCGATGAAGCTACACCTGTTGGTGAGTATAAAATATGTTCAATCGAAAATCCGCATGAATTCAGCATCTACTTCAGGTTGAATTATCCAAACCTGGATGATGCTTCAAACGCGTTGCGCAAAGGATGGATTTCTCAAAAAGAATTTGACCAGATAAAGTTTGAATTTTACTACGAAGGATGTACAAGAAGAAATGAAGTACTTGGCGGTGATATAGCTATTCACGGAATTGGCAGATTAAATTTTATTTTCAAAAATCTGCCCTTTGTTTTTAACTGGACGAACGGTTCAGTTGCAATGAGTGATGAAGACATTTTTGAACTTAACTCGGTAGTAAGGGAAGGAACCAAAGTTGTCATCAAATAAAATCTTTTCTCTCACTTTATCACTTCTGGTTTTATACGTGCTGTCCGGCTGTGGAGGCGATAATCAGAAAGTTGATTTTAATGATGATAGATCATTGCGGGAACTAGCCTCCGATCTTATTGAAAAGAATATCCGGTTTGTTTCATCGGGATATTTTTCTTCTGAATCGGGAAAGTCATTAGTTGCAGGTTTTGAAACTTCCGTTAATAATAAATCCGGTATTTCATTCAGCCTGATAGAAAAAGTGGATGATGAATTTATGGTTGTTTACAATACGGGATTGTTATCAGGATCGTTTAATAATTGCATCGTAGATAAAATGAAGTTCTCATCTGAAAAGGGAGAGCTAATTTATTATGATTCGAAGGATTTTTATATGAGTAGCAGTAGTGGGGATGTATTCCTTTATTTAGTGAGTATGTTCAAAAGAAAAATCTATTATGCACATTTAATTGTAACAAGGACTTCCGGAGCTTCTCTTTATCTTTCAGACAATATACAGAATCCACTGCTTAGAAAATTTTTCATCAGTTATTTCAAAAAAGATCATCCAAATTTAAAGTTGATCGAATCCGATATTTTATAACTAATAAATCCTGTATTAAAAAAAGTATAAAACATTCAGAATCGATTATGTATTTTAATGTTTTTAATTTTTTAACATTTAGACAGTTTATTATTTTGTGATGCATAATTCAGAATTAGATAGTTTTCATAACCGGATGTTCATATTAACCAAATGAAATCCTTTCAAGTTTTATTAATTCTCATATTTGTACTTTCAACCACGAACATATTTGCTCAGCAAGGCAAATTATATGAGCTTCATTCAATTAATTTTGAAGGGAATACAGAATTTGATAATTCAGAATTAAGAAGCATTATCCAAAGCGAAGAAACCCCTTTCTGGTTATGGAAATTCTTCGATGCTTTTACACCATTTGGTTCTTCACCGGTCTATTTTGATTCGACATCAATAACGGTCGATATAGTTTCGATTACTTCTTATTATGTGGTAAACGGATACTTCAAAGCAGAAGTTACTTATAAATATGAAATTGACACTGTATTAAAGACAGTAGAGCTAAACTACTATATTGAAGAAGGGCCCATTTTTTCCCACGGTAATGTTAATTTCTATGGATTGGAAGGATTGAATGCTCTGGAACCAAGAATTGCTGAATTTAAGATATTTAATGATTTTGAAAGATTTGAGCAGGAAAAATTAACAACCAAAGTCACTAATATTGTATCTGTTCTTAGAACAGATGGATACATGCTTGCTTCATTCGATAGTACGATTGTAACTATCGACACATTAAGGCGCAAAGCAGATTTGCAAATCTTTTTTACTCCGGGTAAAAAGTTTGTTTATAGCGAAATAAGAGTGGAAAAAAGTGGTGTTGGCAGCAGCCTTGTTAGTGATGATTTGATTAAATATGTAGCTAATATTTATCCGGGTGAAGTTTATAACGATGAAGAGATAGCAAAAAGCCGCTTAAGGTTAGCGCGTACCGGACTCTTTAATTCAATAAATGTAAAAGGTGTATTGGAAGATACGGTAGCAAACCGATTACCTCTTGCTATAGTTGGTAATATTGGAACCTTGAATGATCTTTCGCCAGAAGTCTTTATTGATAATGAATTTAACACATCGAATATCGGTGTTGGTTTAAGTTACACCCGGAAGAATTTTTTCGGAGACGCTAGAAAACTTACTCTTAGTACCAAATTTAAAGTAAATGATATACAGAATATCAAGTTTTTTTCTTCTAGTGCAAGAGATTCAACGTTCAGAACTCAGGTGGATATCTCATTGTTACTTGAACAACCGTTCTTCTTTAGCAGACGTATCTCTGCATCTTTGGAAGCGTATTTCAAAACATATAAAATTTCATTTACACCCGTTACCAACCTGGGTGGAAAATTAAGAGTAGCATTTGATATGCCAATACATACTTTCGTTAACCTGTTAAATCCATATTTAACATTTGACATTTTAGGTTACGACATATCTTCCAGCATTGATGATATTCCTTTTATCCGGTCACCTCAAAGTACGACAGGAATATTAGGAGGAGAAGTAGGTTCAACAACCGCAAACGATTTTTTCTATCCCTCAGCAGGTTATAATTATAACCAGATTCTGGAAATAGCTTTGACTAAAACAGCAACATCTTACAGTGGAGATTACATTCTTGATTCCCTTGGTGTCGATGAAGTAGTTGAAGATGATATCGGTGTTTATTATAGGATTCAGACAACACTAGCAAAATATTTCAATGTATCCAGAGATGCATTTACAGTCTTGGCACTTAAATTAAAACTCGGGTACATTCAAACGATTTACGGTAGTGTAGAATTAATCCCGCCAAACCAAACCTTTTTTGTAGGCGGTGCTAACTCAGTCCGCGGCTGGAAAGCACGCGAGCTTGTTCCTAAGAATAAAATTACATTCAGAGGTGTAACAAATCCGGTTGAAGATAATATTCGTGGCGGAACATTTATACTGGAAGGGACAATTGAGTACA
>JASFSF010000277.1:0-4270 GCA_050114555.1 Ignavibacteria bacterium | reverse complement strand
AGACCGGTAATGTATATAATCAGTTAGATAGAGCATCAACCTCAATCCCTCTAAATATTGCTGAAGGAAATGGCAAGTTTACCTCCAAGGATAGATGCAGATATTTTGATATTGCAAGAGGGTCGGCTTTAGAGTGTGCTGCATGTATTGATGTTTTATTCAGAAAGGATTGTTTATCAGAGGAGTTAGCTTCATATGGTAAAGAGCAACTTAAGGTTATTGTATCAATGCTAGTTGGTCTGATTAAAAGCAATTCTGATAGATTGCATGAGAAAAAAATCGATTACAGTTCTGAATAACAACCAAATAAAAGCTTAATGAGTTAAGATTAGGAGTAAGATTATGATTATGAAATTTTGGAGAATCATTAATGAGTATTAATCTAGTAGTTATTGGTGCAGGTCCCAGCGGGTACGCTGCCGCATTTCTTGCTGCCGATCTTGGAATGAATGTAACGCTTATCGATCTGGAAAAGAATCCCGGTGGTGTCTGTCTATACAGAGGTTGTATTCCATCCAAAGCACTGTTACATGTTGCAAAACTTATCAATGAAGCCAGCGAAGCCAAAAACTGGGGAATTGATTTTTCAAAACCTAAAATTGATCTGGATAAATTAAGAGAATGGAAAAACGGTGTCGTTGAAAAACTTACCGGGGGAGTAGGTATTCTTTCAAAGCAAAGAAAAATTAAATTCATTCAGGGAAGAGCAAGTTTTACTAGTTCAACCTCTGTTATAATTGAAAAGATGGATGGCGAAAAAGAAGAGATAAGTCTTGATAAAGCGATTATTGCAACCGGTTCTAGAATAGCTTCGATTCCTTCGCTTGAAATTAAAAGTAAAAGATTACTCAATTCTTCAACCGCACTTAACCTGCCTGATATACCCAAAAGTTTACTCATAATAGGTGGCGGATACATAGGATTGGAACTGGGTTCCGTTTACAGCGCTTTGGGTTCAAAAGTTTCAGTTGTTGAAATGATGAGCGGGTTGTTACCTGGGGCTGATAGAGACCTTGTATCTCATCTTTCAAAAAGAATCAAAGGAAGTTTTGATGAAATCATTCTTAGTGCAAAAGTGCTTGGTTTGAAAGAAAATAAAAACGGGTTAACAGTAACAATTGAAGATAAAGACGGCAACAAGAGTGATAAGAAGTATGATTATGTCTTGCTGTCCGTTGGAAGAAAGCCGGATACTTCAGGACTTGCACTTGAAAACACAAATGTGCAGGTTAACGAAAAAGGCTGGATAAAAGTAAATCAGCAATTGCAAACGGATGATGAAAACATTTATGCAATAGGTGATATTGTTGGTGAACCAATGCTTGCACACAAAGCCTCACATGAAGGAAGAACTGCCGTTGAAGCAATTGCGGGTGAAAAAGTTGCTTTCGAACCAAAAGCAATTCCCGCTGTTGTGTTTACTGATCCTGAAATTGCATGGGCAGGATTAACAGAAACAAAGGCAAAAGAAGAAGGAATAAATGTTAATGTTTCCAAATTTCCGTGGGCTGCTTCGGGAAGGGCTGTCACGCTTGACAGATCTGATGGTGTAACAAAGATATTATCAGAACCGGGGACAGATAGAATTTTAGGTGTTGGAATTTGTGGCCCCGGTGCGGGTGAATTAATCGCTGAAGGCGTTCTCGCAATTGAAATGGCAGCCAATCTCACCGATCTCAAATTATCAATTCATCCGCATCCTACATTATCTGAAACAATAATGGAGGCAGCAGAGGTATTTTTCGGGCAAAGCACACACGTTTATCGCCCTAAAAGAAAATAAATCTCATAATCATTACTCGACGAAGGTTGTTAAAAAATCCTTATTTCAATAAGTTTCTGAACTAATTTTTTAGAATTTTGAACCGACAAAAGAATAACGAAAGATATTCCCTATGACAAAACCGCAGATATGGGTTGCAGCATTTTTAACTTTATTTATCGTACTATTTATTTTGGGTCGACTAACCAAGCAAGAAGAAACACAATTTCCCCAACAAACACAAATTTCTTCAAACGAATCAGACATAGTTGAATTAACAGGGGAACAGCTCATGAGTAACTTCGGATGCATTCGATGTCACGGGGAAGATCTCAATGGTACTCCGCAAGGTCCGGCACTCATAAATATTAGCACAAAGTTTAGCCGACAGGAATTAATTACCTACATGCGTAATCCCGGATCTTTCTTTGAGGAAGACAGATTCAAGGCATACAGGGAAAGATATCCAAACTCCATTATGCCCGATTTTGGAAATAAAGATGTGAAAGATCTTGGAAAGATTGCAGATTATTTATTAAACCATTAATTAAAAACGCTCCCCGGGGGAGCGCTTTCATTTCAAATCCAGATATTAATTTAACTAGCAATTGTTATTTCTTTGTAGGGGCGAGTCGACGACTCGCCCTTACTTAACGAAATCTTAATGATCCTATGCAACAGTTATATCTTTTGAAAGATAAACATCCTGTATAAGATTAAGCAACTTAACACCATCCTTCATCGGTCTCTGGAAGGCTTTCCTTCCGGATATTAAGCCAGTACCTCCTGCACGTTTATTAATTATAGCAGTCTTTGCCGCATCTGCAAAATCATTATCACCTGAAGCACCTCCGCTGTTTATTAATCCGGAACGCCCCATATAATTATTAATAACCTGGTAACGTGTAAGATCAATTGGGTGATCAGTTGTAAGATCGGTATAAACTTTCTTATGCGTCTTGCCGAACTTAAGCGCTTCAAAGCCGCCGTTATTTGTGGGTAATTTTTGCTTTATAATGTCAGCTTCTATTGTAACTCCAAGATGATTAGCCTGCCCAGTAAGATCTGCCGCTGTATGATAATCCTTATCGGATTTGAACGCAGAGTTACGCAGGTAACACCACAGAACTGTACCCATACCAAGCTCATGGGCATATTGGAAAGCCTCACTTACTTCAATTATCTGGCGTGAGCTTTCCTCCGATCCATAATATATTGTAGCACCAACTGCAGCAGCTCCCATATCTAACGCTTGCTCAACTCCGGCAAACATAATTTGATCATATTTGTTGGGATATGTAAGCAACTCGTTATGATTGAGTTTGAGAATGAAAGGAATTTTGTGAGCATACTTTCTTGAAGTCATTCCAAGCACACCCAGAGTTGAAGCAACTGCGTTGCAGCCACCCTCAATTGCAAGCTTAACAATATTTTCCGGATCATAGTAAATAGGATTGGGAGCAAAAGAAGCCCCGGCTGAATGTTCGATTCCCTGGTCAACAGGAAGAATTGAAACATAACCCGTACCCGATAATCTGCCATGATTAAATATAGAATGAAGACTTTTCAACACACTAATATTCCTATCAGATGGGATCAGTACTCTGTCTATAAAATCCGGGCCTGGTAAGTTCAATTGATCTTTGGGAAATTTAGCTTTGTATTCGAGAAGTGACTTTGCCTCTTTCCCGAGTAATTCATTAATCTTGTCTAACATTTTTTACTCCAAAATAAAATTGTTTTGGAAATGATAAATTATATTTTCATCAAAAATACACTTTAGTAACTACTCTTTCAATTTACAATGTTAACAAAATAAATTCTCAGGTTTTCTGTTCAATATGGTCAAATATTTTTTGCGCATGATCTCTCGTGTTCTCAATAAACAATCTGCCGGTACTCATTCCACCGCATACAACACCTGCAAGATAAAGCCCTTGAACATTTGTTTCATGAGTTTTGTTATTAAACTCTGGTATTCTATCTTCATCATTTGAAATTTTTATTCCTGCATTTTTAAGTAAATTGTAGTTGGGGTGATATCCTGTCATTGCAAATACAAAATCATTTTTAACTGTTATCCTGCCACCTGGTGTTTCTATATCAATTTCAGTATCTCTTATATCTGAAACTTCAGAGTCGAAATACGCTTTTACATTTCCTTCACTAATCCGATTTTCAATATCCGGTCTAACCCAATATTTAATACCTTCCTTTAACTGACTTTCTCTGATAATCATCGTTACTTCCGAACCTCTTCTATATGTTTCTAATGCAACATCCACAGCTGAATTTCCCGCTCCTATAATTGCCAGTTTTAATTTTGCATACGGATGAGCCTCATTAAAGTAATGCTTTACTTTAGTCTTGTCTTCACCGTTAATATTTAACAAATTAGGATTATCATAAAATCCTGTTGTAATGATTATGTTGTTAGCCACATAATTAGCTTTATCTGTATTAATTTTAAAGATATTATTATCACGATTTATATCTTTAACTTCTTCA
>JASFSF010000276.1:0-4291 GCA_050114555.1 Ignavibacteria bacterium | reverse complement strand
CCTGTAGCATACAAATACCATGAAAAAAGATTCAGCCTGGGAAAAGCAACATCTTTAGCACCAATTAAAATAGGAAGGAAGAAGTTCCCGAATATTGCAGGTATTCCCGGAATGATAAACAGGAAAACCATAATTACACCATGGAGCGTAAAGAACTTGTTATAGGTTTGAGGACTTACGATTGTTTCACCGGGAGAAATCAGCTCCAGTCTCATCAAAAGACCAAGAGTAGCCCCTGCAATAAAAAATGTAAGAACTCCAACCATATAAAGAATTCCGATTCTTTTATGGTCTGTAGATAATAACCATCCAAGCAGACCGGAATGTTTTCCTTTATATTCCAGGTAACTTGGTTCTTTCCCGTTCGGTTTTATTTCAACTGTTTCATCCGCCATCAACTCTACCTCGCTTTAACAATTTCTTTCTTCGGCTTAATTATAATTACAATCAAAAATATGGCTGCAAGAAGCAGAATGCCTGCACCAAATATTCTGGTTATATTCAGCACGTAACTTTTCCCTTCGGGATCGTAGCTGAAACAAAATTGCAATACTTTTGCAATCGTTGGAGAAATCCTTCCTTCATCGGTTTCAAGTACAGCCATTTTAAAGTCAAACGGCAGAATACTGAATCCACCTTTATCGGTATAACCGGGAAAAATATATCTGCAAATCTTTCCATCTTTATCAACAAAAACCAAAGCAGCAGTATGTTTGAACTGCTCACCATCCCTCTGAAAATAAAAACCCGCTGAGGCAGTTAACTTTTCTATGTTCTCTTTTTTCCCTGTTAAGAACAGCCAGGAATTATCCGGTGGTTTCTCCTCAAGCGCAGATATAAAAACTCTTTTTTTATCCTTTGCAACATTGGGTGTTTCCAGTTCATCAATGCTGATTGAAATAATATTATAATCATATCCTAGTTCTAGATCAAATCGGTTGACAATATCACTTATCTCAAACAATAACGGACTACAAATAGCCGGACATCGGTAATAAACAAATGCCAGTATTGTTACTCCTGATGAAGAAATTAAATCCCTTAGGATTACATCCTTTCCGGATGCATCTTTGAATGAAACATCAAGTGCGATATTAGACCCAAGCTGCTCATCGATTCCAACTTCAATTCTGTCGTCAGCATAAATCGGAACGATTAAAGATGCAGATAACAATATGTAAAGAATTTTTTTCTTCATTTTACTAATCAAAGTATTCCGGCACAATATTGATATAAGCTATTCCACTCATTTTGTGAAAGATTGAACAACTGTCCGTTAAAGCCATTTTGATTCATATTTGATGTTAAAAACTTTTTAAATGAATTTACACTTCCTCTCCAATTATCAGAATTGCTAAGAGCTGAAAGTGCTAAATGCAGATCGTTTGTTACATTTACAAATAATTCTCCCCCTTCGCTTTCATCCTGGTTTATTTTTTCAACTTTGGAAATTATCACCTGGTTGTTTTCCCGGTATTCTCCGGCAATGACTTCCATAGATGTTTCAGTTGGAATTTGTCCCGGCTGCTGCGTGCCTGCAGATAAATTGTGAAGAGCATCGAGTGTTTTCAGTTCGGTTTCATTTACCTCTGGAGGATCAGTGATAAATTCAGAACGAATGTAGTGTGCCAGAGCAAATTTTTCTTCAGGCATCAGAAAATCATATGCGACCATAGAACTCCCTTCAAGTCCTTCCTCTATTGAAGTATAAATACCTGACAATGTCTCTCCGTTTTTCCATCCTTCTTTTACAGTAAAATTTCTTGGCGCAGGATTTAATCCAATTGAACCCGGACCTGTACCGGTTCCTGTTTCACCATGGCAGGATGCACAATTAATCGTAAAAAGTTTTTTGCCCTTTTCAAGTAATTCTGCTGCAGGTTTACTTATTTTTTTAAGATCGACCGGAGGTATTAATTTTGGCTGCTGAATATTTAGATCGGCAACTTCCGGAACTACTAAAGTTGAAGGCGGTACACTTTGCTGTGCGACCATTGCAATGTTTGGCAAATAATAAAGTCCAACTCCTAATATAACAACAAGGATATATGGATATATAAATCCGAATAATGTACCTGGATTTTCTCTTGCGTGATCGAATCGTTCTTTTAATTCTTCTTTAGTCATAGACTTATCAATTTTTCAATCAAAGATGAAAATCGATTCCTTGTTTTAATTTTGGATCACCAACCGGTATAAAATTTTCTTTTTTGTATTTCATATTAAACAATAACATCACAAGACCAACTACCGCTATCGGGAATACAAGATCTATCCAGCTGAAAACATAACCATCCTTCATTGCGGGAGTGTTGGGCATGACCAGCCAGAACAAATCGAATAAGTGTGCAAACAACAACCAGACAGAGATAAACTTCAGTTTTTTAGGATCCATCTTCGATGGTTGTGACAATAATACAATGTATGGCACAACAAAATGAATTATCATCAGAATTAGTGAAAATATAAACCAGCTGCCTTCCCATTTTTGCAAAAACCATAATGTTTCTTCCGGAAGATCGGCATACCATATTAAAAGATATTGCGAAAAAGCTATATAAGCCCAGAAATTAACGAACACAAACATCAATGCACCAAGACTGTAAAGATGATCGTTAGTGAGCCAATCTGGATAGAATCCCCTCTCTTTAAGCATTACTACCACAATTGTCACAGCAGCCAGAGCTGCTATTACAGTGCCGGAGAAATAATAAACACCAAAAATTGTTGAGAACCAGTGAGGATCTACGCTCATTAACCAGTCTATTGCTGTTATAGAAATAGTTACGGCAAACACCATTATATATATTGCTGAAAGTCTTATATTCTTGGTAGTTAACTTCTGATCATAATTGGAATCCTGTTTTCTTGAGTTCCTTGTAATCACGAAATAAAATAAGGACCAAATTAAAATTAACACGAATGCTCTAATGATAAAGAAAGGAACATTCAGGTAAGGCTTCTTACCTTTTAATATTTCGTCTCCTTCTACAACTTCTGTGTGTGTCCAATGAAAAAGATCGTGCATATTTAACAGAAGCGGTATAACAAGTATAATCAGGAACGGTATTAATCCCGAAAAGAATTCCGGAACACGGCGCATCGGGACACTCCACACTGCACCGGTAACATACTCAAGTGAAATCAGGAATAACGATCCAACCCCAATACTGATAAGGAAAGTATAAGCGATTAAATAATTAAAACTCGCTCTTGAGTTATCTACAAAAAATGCAAGTACTCCAAGAAGAACTCCGGCAATCAACAAAAGCCATCCGGCTTTACTGAAACTGACGGGCAAATCCTTTTTCTGGTAGTTCACTTCAGTTTGCGACATCAGTACCGGCCTCCTTAGTAATCTTCTCTAATTCTTCACCTGAAACATTTTTTGCTTTTTGTAAAGCCCTGATATAATTTACTATTGCCCATCGTTCTTCACGATCTATCTGAGCCGCATAAGAGGGCATTATATTCCTTCCATTTGTAATTGTGTGATACAACTTTCCGTCTTCAAAGTCTCTGATTCTCTGAGAATGAAGCGATGGCGGATTCGGAAACTGACCTCTTAACCTGCTATCGCCATCCCCGAAATTGCCGTGACATGGACTGCAAAATGTAAGAAACTTTTGTTTACCAAGTTTGAGATTTTCGACGGTCGGCAGCAAAGGATTTGATAAGTATTCAGGAGGTTCATCAATTCCCATATAGGGGTAAGGAATAAATCCCCGGGCAACAGTACCCTCAACCGGTGTTCTCATCGATCTTCCGTCTGCAAATAATTCTGTTCCGGATTGTGGAATTAACTTTGCCTGATTCATCATCCAGTTGAACGGTTCAATTAGTAATAGTTTGTTCAAAGCAAGGTAAGTCCCCAGCGAAACAACAAATGCTACCGCAATCAAAAACGTAATAAATTTTGGTTCGAAGATAGGATAAACAACTTTTTCTTTTTCATAAATAACATCAACCGAAACAGGATTCATACCCTGTAAAAAACTTTGAACTTCTTCCTGAACAAAACCCGGATCATTTGCTTCAATCACAACACCGAAGTGATCCCGCGATACTTGGCTCATATATTCCGTATCATGCAATGCGTGATCGTTTGAAGGCAGTGTAAAGAAGAAAGCAAACATTGCAACAACAGTTGACACAGTTGCAAGAAGTACAGTCAATTCAAATGTGATAGGTATAAATGCAGGCAGTGCAAAAAGCGGCTTACCGCCAATCACAATTGGATAATCGATAGAGAGTGTGAACCACATTAGCAGCAAAGCTGTTGCAGTACCCG
>JASFSF010000275.1:0-4334 GCA_050114555.1 Ignavibacteria bacterium | reverse complement strand
ACTGAAATGACATTGCCCCCTTTAAGACCGATTGAACAAATAAGCATAAATCTTGAACACTTAACTCCGGAAAATTAAAGCGACATCAGAATTCTTAAGGCTGTTTTTATACCTCCATAATTTCATCTTCTTTATGTTTCAAAATGTCATCAATTAATTTTGTATGCTCGTCGGTATATTTTTGTACATCATCTTCAGCATCCAGAAGTTGATCTTCCGACAACTTTTTTTCTTTCTCTTCTTTCTTTAAATGGTCGTTAGCATCTCTTCTGATATTTCTTATTGCAATTTTTGATTCCTCACCGAACTTCTTAATTAATTTTACGAGTTCTTTCCTTCTCTCTTCTGTAGGAGGAGGAATAGGAACTTTTAAATTTGTTCCGTCATTGACAGGATTCAATCCAAGATTAGCTTCCAGAATTGCTTTATCGATAACCTGAACCATAGTTTTTTCCCAGGGTGTAATTGAGAGTGTATGTGCATCAAGCACCGAAACATTGCCAACCTGGTTTAAAGGAACAAGACTGCCATAGTAATCAACCTTTATCCCATCTAATAGAGCAGTTGTTGCTTTTCCACTTCGGACTTTGGATAATTCACTTCTGAGAGCTTCAATAGACTTATCCATTCTTATTTTTGCATCCTTAATTACGGGGTGCATATTACTCCTCCGTTATAGTTATAATTGTTCGATAACTTCGGTTTCATTATTTATTAAAGTGCCGATTCTTTCTCCAGTAATAAGTTTTGAAAGATTATCCGGCACACCTATATTGAATACAACCATAGGCAGATCATTTTCCTGACACAAACTAACTGCTGTTAAGTCCATAACTCTCAAATTCTTTTTCAGCATGTCCATATAATTGATCGAGTTGTATTTCCTGGCATCAGGGTTTTGTTCCGGATCACTATCAAATACACCGTCAACCCTTGTACCTTTAATAATTACATCAGCTTCAATTTCTACTGCGCGAAGTGAAGCAGCAGTATCGGTACTGAAATACGGATGCCCTGTTCCGGCCCCCATAATTACGACCCTACCCTTTTCAAGATGACGGATAGCCCTTCTTCTGATGTAAGGTTCTGCAATTGCTTCCATTTTAATAGCGCTCATCAATCTTGTGGTAATATTAACTTTCTCAATCGCATTTTGTAATGCAAGTGAGTTTATCATAGTGGCAAGCATACCCATATAATCGCCGGTGGCTCTGTCAATTCCCTGTGAATCAGCACTAAGCCCTCTGTAGATATTTCCGCCGCCGATAACCAAACCGATTTCAGTACCAAGATCATGAACTTTTTTAACCTCATGAGCAAAAAATTCAAGAACTTTGCTATCTATCCCAAACTTCTCAGGGCCCATTAAAGATTCGCCGCTGAGTTTTAACAATATTCGTTTATACTTAAGTGAAGACATTCGTTCTCATTTTTGTTTTAGAAATTCGATACTAAAAGCTTTAATCACATTAATTCAATAACATAATTTAGCGTTAAATATAAAAAAAAAGTCTTAACAATGTTAAGACTTTTAACGAAAAATTATTTCTTATCATCTCCAAGATGGAAGCGATGAAAGAGTGAGATTTTTACCTCTGTATTGTGAGTTGTATTGAACTCTTTGATCATCTCACCGACAGTTTTCGAATTATCTTTTATGAATGTTTGTTCGGAAAGACAATTTTCCTGGTAGAATTTATTCAGTTTACCCTGTGCTATTTTGTCAAGAATTTTGTCGGGCTTTCCTTCCTTACGCGCAACCTCTTTATAAATCTCTATTTCTATATCGATCTTATCCTGGGGAATCTCCTCACGGTAAACACTGATTGGATTCATTGCGGCTACCTGCATTGCAAAATCTTTACCTAATTTATAAAGTTCATCGCCTGAATCATTTGCATTATCAAATTTTATTAATACACCCAGTTTCGAACCCATATGAATGTAATCAACCAGAATTCCGGTATCAGCCTTTTCACTTACAACTCGAGATACCTCTATCTTTTCACCGATTTTTCCAAGGAGTTCATTTACTTTTTCTTTCAATTCCGGTTTTTTCTTGTAGAGTTGATCAACTGATTCAATACGATCAGTGAATGCAGTTTCAATAACATCATTTGCAAGTGCAACAAAATCTTCATTCTTAGCAACAAAATCTGTTTCACAATTAATTTCAGCAATGGATCCATATTTTTTATCTTCAGAGATTTTTGTTACAACAAGACCTTCATTAGCAGTTCGCTCTGCTCGTTTAGCTGCAACAGCCGCACCTTTTTTTCTTAAAACCTCCACAGCTTTTTCTAAATCACCGTTTGTCTCAACGAGCGCTTTTTTGCAGTCCATCATACCTGCACCGGTCTTCTTTCTTAATTCATTTACTTGTTGAGCAGTAATTGCCATATCTCTATCTCCATTTCAAGTTAAGTTTTTATTCTGAACCGTCAGATGAATCCTCATCTTTTTTAGGTTCATCAGCAGCAATTTTCTTTTTTTCTGTTTTCTTCTTTTCAGTATTTTTCTTTTTATCCTTTGCATCACCCTTAATTTCTGCTTCTTCTTTAACTACATCTGCTTCCTCTTCACCTTTTTCAGCTTGTTCCACATCTGACTTTTTCTTTTCTTCTTCCGTTTCTTTTTCTCTTTCTTTCTTAATTCGCTCTTTTTCAGCAGCTTCCTCAGCACGCTTCTCTTTTAGTTTGGCCTGTCCTTCTATAACTGCATCGGCCATTCGGCGTGTAATCAGTTCAACTGTTTTAACAGCATCATCATTTGCAGGTACCATATAATCAATTTCATCCGGATCACAGTTTGTATCTACAATTGCAAAAACCGGGATGTTCAGTTTTTTTGCTTCCTTAACAGCTATCGATTCTTTGCGAATGTCAACGATAAATAGTGCACCTGGAAGTTTGTTCATGCTTTCAACACCTTCCAGCACATTTTTAAGTTTATCTCTTTCCCTCGATAAGAAAAGAATCTCCTTCTTCGTTATTTTATCGAAAGTGCCGTCGGTTTCCTGCTTCTCGATATTTTGTAATCGCTTTACGCTCTTCCTTATCGTTGCAAAGTTAGTAAGCATACCTCCAAGCCATCTTTCGCTTACCCAGTTCGCCCCGCATTTCCTCGCTTCTGTTTCAATAACCGATTTGGCCTGTTTCTTTGTCCCGACAAAAAGAACAGACTTCCCTTCCGAAACAAACTGGTTTAGTTTTTCAGCAGCTTCTTCAAGCATCATCTGGGTTTTATTAAGATCAATTATGTGAATCCCGTTTTTCTCCATAAATATGTATGGTTTCATTTTGGGATTCCAACGGCGGGTCAGGTGGCCGAAGTGTGCGCCACTCTGTATAAGCTGAACCAATTCAACTTTACTCATAATATTACTCCTGTTGTTTTCTTCTACCTTCTTCAGCTTCGCCTTTCATCCCTGTTTAATCGGGACACAGGAGGCAAATCGGAAGATATGTATGATTTTTAGTAAAGAATTATCTCTTAGAGAATTGAAATCTCTTTCTTGCTTTCGGCCGACCGTATTTTTTACGTTCAACCATTCTCGGATCTCTTGTTAAGAATCCTTCAACTTTAAGTGCAGATCTGAATTCGGGATTCATATCTATTAAAGCACGTGCAATGCCTAACCTGATTGCATGAGCTTGACCGGTTGTTCCACCACCTCTAACATTTGCAATTACATCATATTTGTCATCGGTTTCAGTTGCCTTTAGCGGTGCTAAAATATCATCTCTGTACGTTAATTGCGGAAATGCCGTTTCAAAATCTCTTTTATTAACTTTAACATTGCCTGAACCGCTTCTTAAAATGACTCTTGCAACTGAAGTTTTTCTTCTGCCTATATAAATTTTATCGGCCATTATTTCTCCGTGAGTGTCAGTATTTCCGGTTTCTGTGCTTCATGCGGATGCTTATCACCGGCATACACTTTCAGTTTCTTAATTAATTTTCTGCCAAGCCTGTTCTTCGGCAGCATACCTTTCACAGCATTCTGAATAACAAACTCCGGTTTTTTATCCATCATTTCCTGGAAGGAAGTAACCTTTTGACCTCCCGGGTAACCGCTGTGGCGAACATATGTTTTGAAATTCTGCCTTTTATCTGCAACTTTTATTTTGTCTGCATTTATTACTACAACAAAGTCACCGGTATCCATATTGGGAGTGTAGATAGCTTTATTTTTCCCGCGTATCACTCTGGCTACTTTGGATGCCATTCTACCAAGAACCTGGTCTTTAGCATCAACTAAATACCACTTACGATCCGCATCTTCTGTACGTATAAATCTTGTGATTTTTTCCTGCTTCACTTACAATGCCTCA
>JASFSF010000274.1:0-4334 GCA_050114555.1 Ignavibacteria bacterium | reverse complement strand
TGATTCAACTGTTCCATTGTTTGTTGTTAATAAAGGCATGTGCCCTGCACGGCAGAATTTTACAATGTTTTTATCGAGATCGAAATATGCTACAGACATAGTGATAAACCAGTTGCGTTCTATTTCAGTAAAGATTCGCCTGTTAACTTCGATTAAAATGTCTTTGGGACTTCTTCCCTCAGTACATGCAAATTTAACCATGGTTTGAAGTTTTGTCATATACAGTGAAGCTGAAAGACCTTTACCAGAAACATCACCTATAACAACAAAAAGTTTTGAATCGGATCCGTTAACTGTCAGCAGATCGAAATAATCTCCGCCAACCTGCATTGCCGGAATCATTTCACCGCAAATATCCAGGTTTCTGATTTCAGGAATGCAGCTGGGCAGCAAACCCTCCTGAATTTTACGCGCCAGATCAAGATCTCTTTCGAGCTTAACCTTTTGTGCTTCGGAATCATAAAGGCGGGCATTCTCAATTGATACCGCCGCCTGATTTGCTGCTGCCCACAATAACTGCAAATCTTTTCCTGCAAAACGGGAACCGGAATGTTTGAGACCAAATATTAATAATCCGACTAACTTGTTTTTAACTATCATTGGTATTACCGTATGAATATCTTCTGCAATCAGGCGGTCAGCCATATCGTGAAATACTCTTTTGAAATCCTGCTGCTCAATTGCGGGATATTCGGTAATGGGAGATTTCTCTTTAAGAAAGACGGAAATATTTGTATTTGTTATAATACATTCTTTATCATTTATCCCGACTCCCTTACACAAACTAAGAGTGCCGTTTTTATCCCTGATTAAAATTCCGAACTTATGAATCTTAAGTGCATCGACAAAAGTTTCATTCATCAGATCAATTATATTGTCAAGTCCGACAGCAGTAGCCAGGTCATTGCTCAAATCCATTAAAACGCGCTGGTGGGCAAATTGTTCAGGATAAAATCTTCTCGTTAAAAAATCCTGAAATTTGTTTTTAGTTGATTGGAATACAATTGCAAAAATTATAAAGAAAATGCCGGCAATAATTCCCTGGTTTTCTACACCAAGTGCCGAACTAATACCATGCCCCGCAACGAAAACTACAAAGAAGTATATAGCAGCAACAGATAAAGTGGCTGCACCATAGATGATTGTGTTCCTTACAACAACACTTACATCCATTAATTGATATTTAAAAATTGCATAAGCAAAAAACAGTGGAACAAAGACCAGGAGAACTATAGGCGCAAAATATTCCGGTGAGTTAAAAAACGAATCAGCTATTGCAGGAGCTATCTGACTTGAATAAATCCCAACAGCAAGTGCGAATGAAAAAGCAATTAACATTACTAAGACCGGTTTTCTTTGCTCTTTGCTCTTTAATCTTACATATTGTACAATCAGCGAAACCATACAAATACTTGTAACCGCAATCATATAAGTTCCCAGAGAAAACATAAACTGAAAAAAGAATGAGGGCGGTGTTACATTAAACCAGAAGGCCAATATTATATTTATAATTAAGAATATTGCCAACAAACACGGTATAATGAAAATGAGTCTGCGAACCCAAACTTTTTCTGCAAATTTAAACGGCTTTGGAAATGTCCAGAAAAACAGAAGAACAACAGGGCCCAAAAAACTTACCCCAATTACCCAAAAGGTGCCTACCGAGAATGCTATAACAGGCTGTTCCTGCACATAATTCATCAAGCTATAATCTAATGGCAGCAATACCTGCATTGAAGCAAAAACAGTTAAAACTCCCAAAGCATAAAACAACTTATGCGGTTTACCATCGGGTTTTGCAGTGAGAACAATGAAACCTATTAACATCCAGAAGAGACTGCTCAGAGCATTGGAGAGACTGCCATACTGGATTAATTTTTTAATGTAAACATTAGTTTCGATAATCGAACCGTCACTTTTTCTTATAACATACTTTGCATATTCCCCGCTTCCTATCTCATTAAGAATTAATTGTGCATGATTCGTACTTGATAATTTGTTGTCGTTGATCTCAAGAAGATGATCACCGTTTCTTATCCCGGCATTCCAGGTAACGCCTTCTACTTTCACTAAATCGAAATAGATTATAGTACTGTCTTCTGTAACCTGTTTTGTTTTCCATAAACACTCATCATTGCTTGTTACACGTACCTCTATTACATAATATATATTCAGGAGTGCGACAGCTATTACAGCAATTGAAAACCCTATGATCAATTTAGGTTTACTCTTAAGGTAATATGTTTTCAGTTTTTGCATTCAGTTATAATATTTCATCTAACCTTGATAATAACCATTGTAATATCATCAGACTGCGGGGCGCCGTCGGTAAAATCATGAACATTAGTTGTAATTTTATTTAATATTTTATCTGCATCGTAACCTGTTAAACCGACAGCGTATTTTTCAAGTCTTTCATCCGAATATTCTTCACCGTTGTTGTTCATTGCTTCAGAAATACCATCTGTAAATAATACTAGCACATCGTCTTTATTAAGTTGAACCGTTTCCGAATTATAAGGAATAACGGTTTCCATAACACCTAAAATCATCCCGCCGCTTTTCAGTTTAATAATATTTCCATCCCTGATCAATAATGGTGGATTATGACCGGCATTTACATATGTCATCTTTCTGTTTTCGTTATCAAAAACGGCCCAGAAAAATGTAATGAATCTTCCGTCACTTGTATTAGCTGATATTAAATCATTTATAATTCCTGTCGATTCTTCGATGGGAAAACCTTCTCTGCAAATAACCTGCAAAAAGGCCTGTATATTCGCCATTAATAGCGATGCAGGTGCTCCCTTACCCGATACATCGGCAATTGCCGCACAGAACTTATTGCCATCCAGATCAATTACATCATAATAATCTCCACCCACCTGTTTAGACGACATATTTACTGCAGCGATATCAAAATTATTGAATACAGGTATAGATTGCGGAAGCAAGTTCTGCTGTATCTCACGAGCAAGATCGAGTTCTTCTTCAAGTTTTCTCTTTTCAAGTTCTTCTGTAAACAATCTTTTGTTTTCAATTGAGATAATCGCAAGACTCCCGACGGAATAAATAAATTCTATATCAGAGTCAGAATATGATTGTTTATTTATTCTTTCACCAAGTAGTATTACACCTTTTGTTTTTCCCCGGACTTCCATCGGGACTATTATGCTTACACCCATTTCACTTAAACCCGGATGTTCTTTTTTCACATCGTCGGTATTCATCGATCTGGTGATCTGTTCACAATCGCATGTTTTCAATTCTGCACCAAGAGCATCATCATCAAATTTAGAATCAAGAATATGAATTTCATCATCTTCAAATGTTATTACAGCAAACTTTGAGACGAGAAATTGTCCAAGCAATGAAAATACAAGTAACTTAGTTACTTTGGATGAATCTGAAAATAATCCGAATTCCTTGCTTAGCTCAAACAATGAATTTAATCTATGAATTCTTGAATCAAGTTCCCGGTTAACGCTCTGCAACTGGTTAATACGAATAGAGTTTTGGATTGCAGTAGCAGATATGTTTAATATCGTTCTTAAAAATTCCAGGTCATCTTTTGTGTATTCTGTCTTATTTAATTTTTCACCCAGGCAAACAATTCCGATATGGCTATCCGATGATATAATATTTTCAGCAGCTTGAAGTTTCGAAGATTCCATAAAGTGCAAAAGCTTCTTATTCGACAAGAGATTATTCTCAGGTTGTAAATCGGGAAAATTGTCCAGCGTGTTATTACTAAGACCTTTTGAATTTTTAATTACAATTTTTCCGTTTTCGGCTAACGCTATCATTCCCTTAATAGATAAAAATTTTCCAAGGATTGTTAACAGCACATTGTTTAATATAAAATTGAGATCAATGCTTGAATTTATTGTTCGACTAAATTCAACCAATGAAGTTAGATTTCGTTTTAACTTTAAACTACTCGCCTCAGCCATATTAATCTCTAAAAACTAAATATTTTTAGACAGGAGAACCTGGTTGTATTTACCCGGAACAGAAATGTACTTTACATCGTCCATTAAGGTTTTCATCAAATACATTCCAAGTCCGCCAACTCTACCGTTTCGATAATATTTTTGCAGATCCGGATCCGGTACTGCGTCCGGATCAAATGTACTCCCCTTGTCAATTATACTTATCAATATTTTGTTTGCATTATGTTCAAACTTTATTGTAATCTCACCATCCGGGAAAGATTTATAAGCATGTTTCATTATATTTGTACAGGCTTCATCCACAGCAAGCATGATGTTTTCAATACTATCCTTTGAGAGCCCTGCTGTCGATGACTTATCGCTTATAAAATCTCTTATTAA
>JASFSF010000273.1:0-4338 GCA_050114555.1 Ignavibacteria bacterium | reverse complement strand
AGCTTGCAATAATCAGATGATGTTATCATATCATATTCTTTCCGATATAAAGTGATGCAACTCTTTCACGGAATAGAAATAATAATCACTTCCTAATGTTTTAACAATTTCCGGGGAATAATTGTCCCACATAGCAGATGCAATTTGTATTCCGGCTTCTTTGGATGCCTTGACATCTGAAACAGAATCGCCGACCATTAATACTTCATCCTTGCTCAGATTAAATTCATTTATGAATTTTAACAGTCCTTCGGATGATGGTTTGTGATTGTTAACATCATCGCCGGAAACAATAAAATCAAAGTAACTTAAAATGTCTAACTCTTCCAGTGTGATTAAAGATGCTTGCCTGCCTTTCCCGGTGAATATAGAAAGCAGAACGTTCTTCCTCTTTATTTCCTGTAATAATTCGGGAATTCCCGGGTATAAAGCTGCGATGTGATGATTTTCTCTGTAAAAATTATAATAATCGGATTTTGCATCTTCATAGTCCTCACCGCATAATCGTTCCAGTATTACATCTTCTGTTGGTCCGAACAATGAAATTATCTCTTCATCTGTAAAAGTTTTACCCAGATACTTTTCTGCAATGTGATTGAACGATTTAAATATTAATTGATTTGTTGATGTTAAAGTGCAATCGATATCGAAAATAATTCCTTTGTACATGAAACTCCTGATTATGGGATGGGAAAATTAGGGCAGAGTAAATTTAGTAATCTTTCCATCGAGATTATTTGTAACGTGTTCCTTTTCTCCCGTTTTTGTTATAGATATGATCGGAGCATTACCCGTAATAAGTAATTCAGTAAAATTTTTATTCTGATCTATTTCTGCAATCAATCCGTTATCAAAACCTATGATTAATTCCGAATCAGTTTCAATCCACGCCGATGGAATTGCGTCCTGGCACTCTTTAGATAATTTAATTTCCGATAACACTCGTCCGTTTGATTCTTCCAATTCGACTATTTTATTTTTATTTGTATGCACAAACAATGATGAACTTAATCTGGAATAAAATATTTTACCTGAGGCAGCAGCTTTTTTCTTGATCCAGTTTTCTGTTCCCAGCAATATATCAATAGAATGAACATCTCCATCCGAATCAGTAACAAAGACCAAATTATTATTGCAATTCATACTACTTCTGAATAGCCGGTTAGCTGATTTTACATCAGCTTTCCATTTCCAAACCAGAATACCGTTGCCGGAATTTATGCAATAATAATTTTCATCAGAGTCCTGAAAAATAATTTTGTTATTTGATTTCATCGGTCTGGAAGTGATATTGAATTCCGAGATATTATTTGACCAAACCATTTCCAAAGAATAAAGTTCATAACAGTAAACATCTCCACTGGCAGTACCAAAAACTATTCCTTTGGTTTTCATATCGTTATAAGAAATATCAATCAGATTAAAATCGGATGTTACAATGTCGCCTATTCCAATAACTTGAAAGAGATCGCCGGTATTTGCATTAATTGTATGAATATCACCTTCCTTTGTCATAGTGATAATTAAATCACGGTCATTAATAATGGAGTTATAAATTTTACCATATGTGTTATATTCCCATAGTTGTTTTCTTCTATCATCTAAGCAAAATATCCTTCCACTCACAGTTGCAGAATAAATTTTCCGGTGTGAACTGATAACCGGACTTAATGTAGTCGATTTATAATCAGCAATTTCATCGATTATTGTTCCCGGGAATATCGAAATTGTTTGGAGCGAATCGATTTCCTTTTTTGCCGCGAATTCGCTAATCGATAGAGATTCAAGTGTGAGTAACTCATTATAAGAATCCGAGTAAGTTAAATTTCCAATAACAACGACCAGTTGGATATCGGTTTTATTATTTAAATTATCTACTATCGGATTGAAAAATTTTTCCCCGCTTTCATTTCCAATTTGCGGATCGCATACTACTGCGATTTGATTGATTTGAGCAAACGAAAATGTCTGAATTATGACGAATATCAGCAGATAAAAGATGTATGACTTCATATTAATAATCAGTATTAATGCTTAAAAAATACCATTAAAATTTTAGTTTTTCTATTAAGTATTAAATTGTAACCTGTTACCAAACAGGCATCCCATTCATCATTATTCTATTCCGGAGGCTAAATGGATTCTTGATTAAGAAACGCAACATTTATATGTTTCGAGCCGTCTAATCCTATTTGGTTGTCAAATCCGAATTAACTAAACAAGAAACGAGGTTGCAAATTGGATATTGCCGAATTAAATGAAAAAATTAAAAATGAAAGTGCTTTTATTGATCTTCTGACCGGTGAAATAGGTAAAGTAATAGTGGGTCAGAAGGAAATGGTTGAACGCTTAATCATAGGTTTGCTGGGTAACGGGCATATCCTGCTTGAAGGTGTACCGGGACTTGCCAAAACTCTGGCAATTACAACTTTATCTGCTGCGATGAAAGCAAAATTTCAGAGGATTCAATTCACACCCGATTTGCTCCCGGCAGATTTAATCGGTACTCAAATTTATAATCAAAGAGACGGTAATTTTTTAATAAAGAAAGGGCCGATTTTTGCAAATTTTATTCTTGCAGATGAGATAAACCGTGCACCTGCAAAAGTACAGAGCGCTTTGCTCGAAGCTATGCAAGAACGACAAATTACAATTGGCGAAGATACGTTCAAACTTGAGGAACCGTTCCTGGTTCTTGCCACTCAGAATCCTATAGAACAGGAAGGAACTTATCCCTTACCCGAGGCACAGGTTGACAGGTTCATGCTGAAGGTTAAAATTACTTATCCTTCAAGGGAGGAAGAGCTAAGTATCTTACGGCAGAATATCAATGTGGATTCGATTGATGTAAATCCGGTTATATCTAAAAAAGATATACTTCGTGGTCGTGATTTAATACATGAAGTTTATATCGATGAAAAAATTGAAAAGTATATTCTTGATATAGTATTCGCGTCGCGAAATCCATCGGAATTTGGATTAAGCAATCTTTCGGATCTTATCAGTTATGGCGGATCACCGCGTGCATCAATCAATCTTGCGCTTGGCGCAAAAGCAATGGCCTTTATCAAGAGAAGAGGATACGTGATTCCGGAGGATGTTAGAGCAATTTGCCATGATGTATTAAGGCACAGATTGGCGGTTACTTATGAAGCGGAAGCTGAAGATATTACTCCCGAATATATTATAAATGAAATTCTTAACAACGTAGAAGTACCGTAAAACTTAGATAGCGATAAATAATTTAGTTCATACAATAAGTGAGATTGGTCGTTCTCAATATTGAGATCAGATTGAAAATGTAAAAGGGGAATTAACTATCGGATATTGTTTCAATGTTAACAAAAGAATTATTAAAACAAGTAAGACAAATCGAGATTAGAACCAAGGGATTGGTTAATCATCTTTTTTCAGGAGAATACCATTCTGTCTTTAAAGGAAGGGGAATGGAGTTTTCTGAGGTCAGGGATTATCAATACGGTGACGACATACGAAACATAGATTGGAACGTAACTGCACGGTTCGACCATCCGTATATAAAAATATTTGAAGAAGAGCGCGAGTTAACTGTTATATTAATGGTCGATATGAGCGGATCATTAATGTTTGGATCAATCTCAAAAACCAAACAGCTTGTAGCTGCAGAGCTGACTGCAATTCTTGCCTTTTCAGCTCTTAAAAATAACGATAAGGTTGGTCTTATTCTTTTTACTGATAAGATTGAAAAATTTGTTCCGCCCAGAAAAGGAAATAAACATGTTCTAAGGATAATTAGAGATGTCTTATCTTTTGAACCGGAAGGAAATGCTACCGATATAAAATCAGCACTTGAATATATGAACGGCGCAATTAAAAAACGTTCGATCGTATTTTTACTATCCGACTTTATTGATGAAGGATACGAGAAAATCCTTAGAGTGGTTGGTAAAAAAAATGATTTGATAGGAATAGTTCTGGATGACCGTAGAGAAAATGAGATTCCTTCATTGGGACTTATCAAGTTCACGGATGCTGAAACGGGCGAGGAAAGATGGGTCGATACCAGCAGTAGCAGAGTTAGGGAAAGGATGATGGAGGTTAGAGAAGAAGTTTTAAATAAACGAGAAGCTATGTTTTTATCGTCAAGATTGGATAAAATTCATGTTCAGACGGGGGAAGACTATATTAAGCCATTAGTTCAGTTTTTCAAAATGCGTGAACGGAGATGGTAAAATATTTTTATATAATATTTTTTTGTTTGTGCGGATCTTTAGTTCAGGCGCAGACGATCTCTGTTGAGGTTGGAACCGATACAACAGATTACCTTGTTGGCGACTTCATTAATTACCATATAAAAAC
>JASFSF010000272.1:0-4340 GCA_050114555.1 Ignavibacteria bacterium | reverse complement strand
AAGTCTGGATGTTATTCACAATCCCTAACACTGCTATTTTATCGAATAACCAAAAATTAAACTGGATAAATAGGTTTTATAATTATTTCAATATTACTTTTCAACCAGATACCTCAAAATTAGATAATATTATCATTTCTGATTTTTTCGCAAATAAATTAAGATATCAACTTGAACGCGTTTTTAAGTTACCGCCAGATGAAAACAGTGATTATGTGAAATCTGTAAAATCGATTCTTGATTCCCTGCAGGTTTTAGAAATTATTGACACTCAAACAGGTTCAGAATTTTCAAATAAACTATTTTCCATAATTAACAAATCGGTACCATATTTTAGAAATCTACATGTTAATAGAGATGATTCTCTTATCAACGCGATCGGAGATAATCTCCCAGAGCGAATACAATTACTGGATAATAATAGAAAAGAATTTCAAGAAATAGTTGATAATAAAATTAATACTCTTTATGAGCAGATGATTCAGCCAACCCTAATGAACAAATTTAGGTTAATGACTAAAAATTTTAGTGATAAAGAACCGATAACACTTCTTATAATAAGAGAAATAAACTCAAAATATTATCTACGCACTAAAGATTTTTTAAGTATAACAATTTTCAAAAATCCATATCTCGATTTACCATTGAACACACGTACGGTTTTACTGATTTTAATGGTAATTACACCATTTGTGTATTTTTATTTCACAGTTTTACAAAAATATTATTCCAATATTGAAAAGAAAATAGAACTTTATAATCATCCCGACATAATTAAAACCTCAAGTATCCGGAATATCAACCGATCAATTAATCTAATACCAGCCCCTGATACATTATTAAGATTATTTACATCCTTCATTACAACATTCTTACCATTAACGATTATCGTAATTTATTCTATATTCCTTTTTAGTGAAGAACTCTACATAACTATTATTCTTATATTATCTTTCACTAGAATTTCAATTTGGCTTAAAATTGATAATCCATCAACTTTTAACAAAATTACAAATTTGTTAAGGAAGTAAAACTCGACTGAAGTTACAGTTCAACTCATACTGCTTAAAGTTGAATAACTTAAAATAGATTTTATCTAATGCTAAGACATTGATGATAAAAACACAAAGATTTCAGAATTCCAGCCTTTCTATATAAACTTGGCATAAAATTACCCCTTAACTCATACACCTTTCCTGATTATTAAAGATAAAATCCTCCGCTCATCAATCAAGCACAACACTTCTTTTACACAATTACTAATATCGGGTAATAATAATTGAAAAAGATTAAATTATGAAAACCGGATATTCGACCGGTGATTTTGCTGGTTATGGTATTAGTATTGGAAGTTTAATCGGAGTAGTTGTTGGAATTATTATCGGTAATCCCGGAGCAGGATTAATTTCAGGGGTGCTTCTTGGAATTGTGTTTGGTATTCTGATTGGCCGTAAATTTTACAAAGCGACTCTAAAAACTAATGAGTTAGATAATAAATAGATCTTGGAAAATTGCTCTCCTGTGCAGGATACTTTGATGCACAACAAAGTTAGCATCGCATATGTTTCAAATTATATGTCTCAATTCAAAAATACCTAATCAACATTCAATTTTACATACGATATAATTGGTTTAATTCTTCCCGATAACTATTTTACAATTATAAATATTTTTTAAGGGATTATTATTTGAATCTTTTTAAAATTAGTTAGATCATTTTTGCTTTTTCAATTAAGGGAGGGAGAATGTTCGACAAAACTAAACCAATGAATCTTGGGGATATCTTCAATATAACTATCAACCTGATTAAAGAAACCTTTTTAAGAAATCTTATAATTGCTTCTATTTTCTTCATTCCAGCAGGAATTGTTTTCGCCTTCGGATTCGATTATTTCATTTCCACAATTATGAATTCCGTAAAAACATCTATAGAAAACGGAGCTTTATCGGCGAATCAAGATTTTTCCTGGGATATTGTTGGGGGTTTATCCGTTTATGGTTTAGTTTTTATTGCATTAATGTTGAGTACAATTGCCGTTACCATAGGTGTGACATATATCGGTTGCAAAGCAATGAATGGAATTAAAATATCTGTATATGAATCAATCCAAAAGATTTTTTCTATCGCGTTAATTCGCACAATCGGACTATCCATTATGCTAGTGGTTGTATTTTGTGCTTTGTTTGGATTCCCATTTATTTTTTTCATCCTTGCACAAGTATGTGACATTTTAATTCTATCATTTATAGGATTGCTCGCATTAATAGCAGCACTCATATTTATAGTATTTTTTTTCATCAGATGGTATTTTGCGTACGTGGCCATAGTATGCGAAGACCTTCCGGTGTTCAGAGCTTTTGGTAAAAGTTTTGCACTTGTTAAGAATTACTGGTGGCGCACGTTCGGGCTGATCATATTAATTTCTATTACTGTACAATTCGCCGTATCAATGGTAACCACACCATTGTCATTTATTGTGATGTGGGATTTCATTTCCGAATATTTTAAATTGATTGCAAGTGGTGATTTCAGTCAGGGAGATCCAAATAAAATACTCTCGATTATGGGATCATTCGGGTATTCTTTCGGAATAATGATTGCGATAACTTCCATTCTTCAATATATCTTGGCTCCTTTGTTTACAGTAACTCTTTATTATGATTTGAGAATAAGGAAGAATGAATTCAAAGATGATAATAACTCACTAATTGAAGAACCGACCATTGTATAACTCCGAAGAAGAAAACACATTTTATCAAAAAACCTCTGAAGAACTGAGCGCGGATGACCTTACCGGCTCCTGGGAACAAAAGGGAAAGAGTATAACCGCTGCGGCAATTACAGGTTTATTTATTATCGGTGCAGTATATTTTAACGTTCAATCAATTCTGGTCACATTTTTAACTATTGTCTACAGATCAATTTATAATATTGTTTTACCTCAGGACCTTATTGAAATGATTGATACTGTTGTTTCAGAGTTAAAAGCACCCCTGCTTCTCAGCGCCATTATTACTCAATACTTTTTTATGATGGGACTAAGCTTATGGCTGGTTAAGAAATGGCATACTCACAAGATAAAAAAGTATATAAGAATTAAATCGTGTGCAGTAAAAGAAATTTTACTGGCGGTATTCATAACTGTAACAGCACTGCCGTTGTGTTATTATATCTCCAATCTTCTTATGGATACTCTGGATATTCCATACAAGATTCGGGAGCTTGGTGCCGAATTCTTCACCGCAAATTCACTGCCGGAGTTTTTTGTCTTGATCTTCGCTATAGCAATCACACCAGCAATATGTGAAGAGATATTTTTCAGGGGATATTTTCAGCGAACCCTGGAAAGAACAGTTGGCTGGAAAAGTGTTCTATGGACCGGTTTCCTTTTCGGTTTGTTTCATTTCCAACCGCTAAGTCTCATAGTACTTTCAATTCTTGGATTACTCTTCTCATTTTTCTACTATCGAAGTAAAAGTATCCTGCCATCCAGTTTTTCACACTTTACTAATAATTTTATCGCGTTGTTTTTGTTGTATTCACAGTCTCAATCTATTGAAATTGGTATTCCTTCAGATGGAAACTTACCGGCTGCTATCATAATTATTTCAACACTACTATTCCTAGTGCTTCTGTGGACTTATTTTAAAACAACAAGTAAACAATTTGACCTAAACAAAATACCTGAATGGAAATAGAATAACGGATTTATCTATCTCTCTATTCTCAACTGCTTAGTTTCATCCACTTAATTTTGAAAGAAATGATATATTTTTTTATTTACTTTAAATAATTAACTTATTAAATTAAACTTACAGTTTAGTTAATAAACCTATAGTATATTAATTAAGGTTTCAGTCTGAAAATGGTAAAAACACGCAAAGAACTAGAAAAAGAGATTCGTCAGAATTATATCGTGGATGCTGCCGAGCAGTTATTTGCTGTTAAGGATTTTGACAAAACTACAATGGATGAGATTGCAGTTAAGGCTCAATTCAGCAAAGCGACTTTGTACAAATATGTAAAAAGCAAAGATGAACTGGCACTTTTGGTTTACCGGAAAATAAATCGAATTAAAGTTGGGTGGTTAAAAGAAAAAATAGATTCTCAGGATAATGGTTATGAGAAGCTTTTCACCTTTTGTGAAACTTACTTTAACTTTTTTAAAAAATATCCCCAGTATTTAAAATTTCAAATTTATCTGGATTACAAAGGATTACTTAAATCTAACTTTAGGTCTACGCCTGCAGAATTTAACGAATACTTTGCGGATGAAATAAATTATATGAAAGAAGTTTACCACCAGGGAATTGAAGATGGAACTTTGAGAGATGATGTA
>JASFSF010000271.1:0-4356 GCA_050114555.1 Ignavibacteria bacterium | reverse complement strand
AAAACATCAATGGATCCGCAAGACTTTTTTGTTCCTCATTTTTTCATTACACATCAAATTGACGAAAAATTTTCAGTAGGAACCGGAGTATCTGCTCCATTCGGTCTCGGAACAAGATGGCCATCTGAATGGATAGGCCGTTATCTGGCAATTGAAACTGAGCTACAGGTCTTATCTGTTCCATTAGTGGTATCCTGGATGGTCACGGATAATTTTGCAATCAGTATCGGTGGTTCGTATAATCATGCCACCGTATTGATAAAGCAGAAAACACCGCAAACACCTTTTGAGGGCGACGCTTTTGTAGAAATGGAAGGTGATGATGCTGCTGCATTCGGTTATAACTTTGCTTTTATGTGGAAACCATCTGATATTGTTTCAATAGGTGGTTCATTTAAAAGCCAGGTTAGCTACACTTTTGAAGGTACGGCTAAAACAACCGGAGCGGAACAACTTTCTGCAAGGTTCCCGAGTGGTGATATATCGGCAGAATTAAATACACCGGTTAACATTCATGGTGGGGTTGCAGTACAGGTATTAAAGCAGTTAAGGTTGTCAGCAGACTTTCAATTTGTAGGATGGTCTAGTTATGACAAACTTGCTGTTGATATCGCCGATCCTGACATAGAGGATATTTCTCAACCTAGAGATTATACGGATTCATACATTCTTCGATTAGGTGGTGAGTTTTTTATAAATGAAAGAATCTCACTGTTGGGAGGAATTTATTACGATAAATTTCCTGTTGAGGCCGATAATGTGAGTCCATCCTTGCCAGATTCAGACCGATTAGGTTTTAGTTTTGGTATCGATGCAAAAATAACAAATAATCTTGGAGTGACAGGATCATATCTGTTCATAAGATCTGATGAGCTTACCGTAACAAATTCGAGAGAGCAGTACACGAGCGGTAATTCTCCATTTAACGGAACTTATAACTCAAAAGCAAACCTGTTTTCACTAAGTTTTTATTATTCATTTAATTAAAGGAGAGCAATAGAATATGAAAAAGTTTTTCAAAGCATTCGCATTCATTGCCGGCTTGATTCTATTTCTCTCAGCTTGTGATGAATATAATGAGTTAACAGCTCCGGATCCGGTAGATTCCGGTTCGGCTGATTTTTCCAGTTTTGTTACTATTGGTAACAGTTTAACAGCTGGTTATCAATCGGGTTCTCTTTTCCAGAGTGCGCAGCAATATAGTTTTGGTAAACTCATCGCAGATGTAATGAGAATTACATTTGCTCAACCATTGGTAGCTGATCCAGGTACAGGCGGTAGGTTTGAGGTTGAATCACTTGATCCATTTACTTTATATACAAATCCGGGTCAGGGTGCTCCTTTAAACTTAAATCATCCCGCTCCATATAATAACCTTGGTGTTCCTGGAGCATTTGTATACGATGTACTTAATGCCACCAATTCAACGGATAATTTTACAAATGTATTCGCTGGAGTACCAAATCCAATGTTCGATTTAATATTGAGAAATAGTGCTTTAAATATAGGTACACAGCTTGAACAAGCCGCAGCATTAAGCCCAACGTTAATAACACTCTGGATTGGTAACAACGATGTACTTGGTTTTGCAACAAGTGGTGGAACTTCTCCAGATGCTCCAACAGATGTTCCAACTTTCACAGCCCTGTTTGGAGGTATTGGAGCTACATTAGCTGCTCTTGGTGCTGATGTTGTATTTGGAAATATTCCTGATGTTGCAGCAATTCCATTTTTCACGACAGTTGGACCTCAGATGTACCTTGGAGGTGTACCTGGAATCGTTTACCAACAGCATGGAGAAGCAAGTGCGGGCACAGGCCAAATTGATGCCAATGGTTTATTAACCGGTACGGTTCTTATTACACTTAGAGGAAGCAGCTATGCCGGATTAATAGGGCAGCCATCCGGAAGATTCTATGTAGATAATGGATTTCCTGCATTACCACCTGGAATAGATACAACACAGGCATTTGGCGTGCATCCGCAAAATCCGTGGCCTGATGCTTTAATTCTTGACCCGGGTGAGATTAATACTGCTACCACGGCAATCGCAGGTTATAACGGAGTTATAGCTAACGTTGCAACTACAAATGGATTCGCTCTGGTTGATATAAATGCATTTTTCAATGGCATCAGGGCAAATGATCCTCCACTGGGAAATGGTACTGTTATTAATGGAATAAATTTCACAACAACGTTTGTTACGGGTGGTATATTCAGTCTAGACGGAGTACACCCAACCAGCCAGGGTCAGGCTATTATTGCTAATCAATTCATAGCTACAATAAATGATTCATTTGATGCTAATCTTCCGCTAATTGACGTTTCTACTATTCCGGGAAGCATCAATTTTACGGCTAAATTGGGTTACGATGAACGTGGTTATGCAATCTTTTCCAGGGATGCATTTGATCATTTGTTCTTTTAATTAACTTTATAAGGGATGGATTTTCCATCCCTTTCTTTTATATATTGCATTGCAATATTATGAGTCAGTATTCAATTTCCCTGATGATATTTATTAGTTTTTGTTTGTTCATAAGTTGTTCCTCTTCTGAAAAAACTGCAGAACAGGAGAAGGAAGATGAAGTGTACGTTTTCGATGAGGTACCAATTGAAGAAACACCAACTGAAGAAAGAATAAAAACAAAAATTGAATACAACTATTTCGTTCAGATTGGAGCATTTGCAACAAAAAGAAACGCTGAACTGTATGCTGATGATTGCGCAGAACATATTTCTGAAGAACTGGAAATAGTTTATAATGATAAATCCTACCTTTACCTGGTAAGACTTAAATCAATTTATAACACACAACTTGAAGCCGAACGGGTAAGAGACAGAATTAGAAATAATCCCAAATTTATTGATGCCTGGATTGGTAAAATTCAAAAATAATCTAAATAAAAACCATTATTTTCATATCAAAAATTAATTAGTATTTTGCAAGTGGAATTACTAAATTCAAACGGTTTTAATCACATTAGTTTCAAAAATTGAGGGAGCAAAGCAATGGCTTTTTCGTTAAACAGAGTAATGCTAATTGGCAATCTTGGGCGGGATGCTGAAACAAGATTTACGACAAATAATGTTTCAGTGACAAATTTTAGTATAGCAACAACACGGGGCTACAAGGATAAAGACGGCAATTGGCAGAATGAAACCACCTGGCATAATGTAACAGGATTCAACCTATCCGACTATTATAAAGACCAGCTTAAAAAAGGAAAGAAAGTTTATGTTGAAGGTAGAATTTCCAAGAGGGAATACAATGATAAAGATGGAAATAAAAGAACCTCAACAGACGTAATTGTTGAAAAGTTAATTCCTCTTGAAGCAGGAAAAGCCGAAGTTAGCGGAACTTCAGAACAAGAAACTTCATACTCCGCAGAACCACCTCATGTTGAAAACAATGATGATTTGCCATTCTAAGTTGTGTTTAACAAGAGAGGCATTACACTGATTGGAAATTGATTGGTCTCTTAAATTAGTTGTTCTGATAGTTCTCCTAATTTTATCGGCTTTTAAAATAATATTAAAAAAACATTTTAAAAACATAATATTATTTAAAAGATATATTTTTACTCTCATTGATCAATCCAAACGACTCCTTGTAACCATTCTAATTGGCAATACAATTGTGAATGTAGCCGCATCAATCGTGGCTGTATTATTGGCAATTGAACTATCCTCATTATTAAATATAGCTGAAGAGTTAGCCATATCCCTGCAGATCATTATTCTCACATTACTGATTTTAATATTTGGAGAACTCTTCCCAAAATTACTTGCAACAAATAATCCTGTTTCATTCACAAAAGTTGTTATAATTCCGCTTTATTGGATAAGCGTTATTATTTTCCCGGTTGCTGAGATTTTTACTGAGCTAATTAAAGCATCGACATCTAAATGGAAAATTAAAAAAGTTAAAAGCGTATTAACTAAAGATGAAATTTCTGACTTATCACACATTGGCAAGCAAAAAGGAACATTAGAAGAAGAAGAACATGAAATAATAAAAAGTATTATTTCGTTCCGAAACATAACAACTTCTGAAATTATGACTCCAAGAGTTGATATCAATTCAATTCCGATGGATATGAAGTTTGATCAAATCGTTGAAATTATTAATAATACCGGTCACAGCAGATTTCCTCTTTACAAAGAAGATCTCGATTCAATAACAGGGATTCTACATGCTAAAGATATTTTGCCATATGTAAAAAATGAACATCTCAGAAAAGATATCAAACTGTCTTCGATTGCCAGAAAACCGCTTTTTGTTCCGAAGATAAAAAAAATAGATAATCTCCTTAGAGAGTTTCAATCTAAAAAAACACATATCGCAATTGTAGT
>JASFSF010000270.1:0-4356 GCA_050114555.1 Ignavibacteria bacterium | reverse complement strand
ATCCAGAGGACTGTATGAAATTCGACAATATAAAATACACCTCCGGACTTAAGATAATGTGAGACAAGTCTTCCCCATTCGTTTAAATCAGGAAGCCAGCCTATGGTACCGTAGGATGTAAAAACAATATCGAATTTTTCATCGAGATGTTTTTCTAGATCGTAAATATTTGAACAAATGAATTTTGCGTTTAGATTCAATTCTTCATTCAAAGATTTGGCTGTATTGATTGCTTCTTCAGAAAAATCAATCCCGGTTACCTGTGCACCAAGTCGCTGCCACGAAAGAGAATCCTGACCAAAATGACATTGTAAATGCAGCATCGATTTGTTTATAACATTTCCTAACTCCGCCAGCTCAATAAACTTTAATGAAGTATTTCCCTTTTTAAATCCTTCAAGATCATATAGAGTTGATTTAAGATGGTACGGGGTTTTGTTATTCCAGGCTTTTCTATTCGCCTCGAAAAATTTTTGGTTACTTTTTTCTTCCACTCTATTCTTATTTAAAACGATTAATAAAAAGATTCCGGCACAAAGGCCGGAATGAAATTTAAATTTAAAAATGTATTAAGTCTTCTTTTTGTTCTAGAATCTATTTGTTCTCGACAAAATAACAAAATCTAAAAATCCCAAATAACAGCTAAGCATTTTGAGCTCCTGTATCCGGTTTTATTCTCCATGCCAAGACAAGACCAGCTAAGAACCAGGTAACACAAAGATCAATCACATTAACAATTGTAAATCCAAACAGCATATTCCACCAGTTCCAGTTCATAAAGTGAACAACAAAGCCGGCAAATAAACCGAGCAGCATTACAAATATTGCCCTTCGCATAAACGATGGATTCTGTGCAAGAGTCATCATCAAAAGCACGGCAGCAATAAATGCAGAAATAAAGTTAATTATAAAACTCTTCAACATTGACATGCCCATACTCCATTCAGCCCCAATCGGATCGTATACCATGAAGTGAACCATCGGTCCTGCTTTACGCAATTCATTCCATTCTTCCATAGAAAGTTCCTCACCAGATACCTCATAGCCCGGATATATATAAATTCCAGGTTCAGTCATTGAAGTTTGCATCTGTTTGGTAAGCGTAGGGTCGTTAAGACTTTTCATATCAATATTGTGCCAGCCAAGTGCCATCCAGGAAATTGCCGTCCAGATAAACACTGCAATTGCAGCAAGCAATGATGGAACAATTAATTTGTTCATATGGCCTCCTAATAAATTAGTTATTAATTACTCCTCCGCATTATTTGAAGCTCTGTCCACTATTTTTTGCGGAAGTGATTTTGAGGTTTTTGCTCCGAGCTTTCTTATTTTTTCTGCCCTATTTACAAGATTTCCGGTTCCATCGGTGAGTTTATTCATTGCACCTTCATAACTGCTCTTTGCCTGATCCATACGATTACCGATATCGATCAGATCATCTACAAATCCAACAAACTTATCATAAAGAGCACCTGATTGTTTTGCAATCTCGATCACATTTCTGTTTTGATACTCTTGTTTCCAAATATTTGCGATTGTCCTTAAAGTGGCAAGCAACGTTGAAGAACTTACAATGATTATATTTTTATCATAAGCATCTACATATAGACTTTCACCATACTGTATTGCCATACTGAAAGCAGGTTCTATCGGGATAAACATTAATACAAAATCGAGTGAAGTATTATCAAAAAGATTCTGGTAGCGTTTCTTGCTTAACTCGTTTATGTGTTTTTTAACTGAGCCGATAAACGATTTTAAGTGAATATTCTTTTCTTTATCATCCTCGGCAGAAACCATTCTTTCATAATCAACTAGAGATACTTTGGAATCGATAATAATTTTCTTTTCATCAGGCAGATTTATAATCACATCCAGTCTACTCCGGTTGCCTTCTTCATTCGTAAAACTTTCCTGCATTGTGTATTCATAACCTTTTCTTAGTCCCGAACGTTCCAGAATTTTTTCAAGCTGAAGTTCTCCCCAATCACCCTGGGCTTTTGTATCACCTTTCAATGCTCTAACAAGATTTTGGGCATCCTGGCTCATTTGCAAATTCATTTCTTTCAGGGAAGATAATTGCTGTCTTAACGCTGCATTTCTATCGATGCTTTCTTTATTGCTCTCTTCTACTTTATTCTGGAATTCCGATATTCGTTCTCTGAGCGGATCAAGTATTTCCCTTAGCTGTGCTTTGTTCTGGTCTGTAAATTTGCTGCTCTTTTCATCAAAGATCCTGTTGGCAAGGTTCTCAAATTCTTTTGTGAACTTTTCCTGGAGTTGTTCAACTTCGGATTTGTTTTCTTCAAGTTTTTGCTGAAGTATTTTATTCCCCTCCTCAATCCGGATAGTTTCGCTCTTATACTTGAAATGAGCAATAAGCCAGGCCGTAATTGCTCCGGTAATCAATCCGATTAATAAAAATATAATTTCCATGCTAATTCTTTAATTCGATTTAATGGCACGCAGATGACACTGATCCAACTGATTTACACTGATCTGCGATGATCAGTATAATCAGCGTTACCTGCGTTCTATTCTCTCACCCCAAACTACCAATTTCTTTTTCAACTTCCTCAAGTATTTCGCAGAACTTAACCAGTTTTTTCATCGTATTATGGTCATTGTACAGCGGTCTGTCGACATCAAGAAACTCAACATACTTTCTGATAACTTCCTTGGCTTTCGCAACTCCTTTTCCGGATTTATGTTCGCGAAAATCAAGCGCCTGCGCTGCTGCCATAAATTCTATTCCCAAAATACCATACGCGTTATCAATGATTTGTTCATTCTTCATAACGGTATTCATTCCCATAGAAACAAAATCTTCTTGGTCTGCCGCTGCAGGAATAGACTGAATTGATGCCGGATTTGAAAGTATTCTCTGCTCAACAATTAATGAATCAGCCGTATACTGGCTAAGCATTAATCCGGAAAACATTCCTGCTCCTTTTGTCAGGAATGCCGGCAGTCCTACACTTAATGCAGGATTGTTCAGTCTGTTCATTCTACGTTCACTCATCACACTTACCATAGTTGCAGCAGCACTTATCATATCCATAGGTAATGAAACAGGTGTACCCTGGAAGTTTGCACCTGTTAATGTTAAATCATCTTCAGGGATAAAAATAGGATTATCACCAATTCCGTTTAATTCGATCTCAACCTGTTTTCTTGCGTGAACAACCGCATCATGGGCAGCACCAATAACCTGCGGAGTTGATCGCAATGAATATGCATCCTGAACTTTTTGTTTTACTTTGCCCGTAAGTAAATCACTACCTTCTATACATTTTTTAATTGCCTGTGCACTTCGTATTGCTCCCGGGAAGCCTCTCTTTTTATGCAAGCGTTCATCATATGGTTTCATATTTGCGTGCAATGCTTCCAACGACATAGAAGCAGCTATTTCAGCTTGCTTAAGCCATCTATTAATATCATATAACTGAAGTGCACTAATTGCTGTAATAAAGTTCGATCCATTAATTGTAGATAAACCGTCTCTCGCATGTAATCCGGGCACCACAATTCCGGCTTTCTCAAATGCTTCTTTTCCCGAAAGTCTTTCCCCTTCATAGAAAGCTTCGCCTTCTCCCATTAGCAGCAAAGCAATTTGAGACATCGGGGCCAGATCCCCGCATGCACCCACGGAACCTTTTTGACAAACAACCGGAATAACATTTTTGTTTAGCATCTCCACCAGTGTTTGAGTTATTTCTGGTCTGCATCCTGAATTTCCGTGTGCCTGCACATTTATTCTGCCTGCTATTGCTCCGCGTACAAACTCAATCGGCATTGGTTCGCCAATTCCGGCTGAATGATTATATATTAAATATCTTTGAAAATCCTTTACCTGTTCATCGCTTAAAACAATTTCTGAAAACTCACCAATACCTGTATTTACACCGTACATTATCTCCTTTGCTGCAATTTTCTTCTCGAGCATTGCACGGCATACTTTTATACTTTCCAGAGCTTTATTACTTAATTCAACTTTCTCATTAAACCTGGCTATCTGAACGATTTTTTCAATAGATAATCCCGATCCGTCAAGAACTACTGGCATAAATTTTCTCCATAAAAAAGTTTGATATTAGCAGGTGAAAATTACTTAATAAGAAGGAGATTTCAGAGAGAAGTGTGTAGTTTTCCGCTGAATAAAGTGATATTCCAGTAAAAATCTAACTCTGTATATTCAATTAGTTATTTCTTAGATCAAGTCTTATCTTCCACTCCATTACGCTTTCGAGATGGAGAATCCCATTTGAAATAAACGGATCATCTTTAAATTTAATCCTGATTTCGCTTTCCTCAACTGCTTTATAAATTATGACAATTCGATCGTAATGAACGATG
>JASFSF010000269.1:0-4363 GCA_050114555.1 Ignavibacteria bacterium | reverse complement strand
GGGTGATGCGGCTTCAATGGCAATTTTAGAATTGGTGGACTATAACGATATTATTACCAAGAGAGAAGAAGAAAAGAAAGAAGAGAGAGAGACAAAAGCTAAAGAGAAGAAGGAAGCCGAGGAAAAAGAAGCAGCTGAAGAAGCACAATTTGTTGAAGAAGCACCTGCTGAGGAAAAGAAATAATATTTTAACATAGTTAATTCGAAAGAGAGTAACCGGGATACCGGTTACTCTTTTTTATTATGTGTAAAAAAGTACAATTCGAAAAATCTGTCTTTCAAATAAATGACTTACCAAAACATAATTTACCCGAAGTCATACTTTGCGGCAGGTCGAATGTGGGCAAATCTACATTTATCAATTCTTTGTTCAACCGAAAGAATTTGGCACATGTTAGCTCAACTCCGGGAAAAACAAGATCAATAAATTATTATAATATTGATGATACTTTTTACCTGGTTGATCTTCCTGGCTTTGGTTATGCAAAGGTCAGTAAAAAGGAAAGAGAGTATTGGGGGAAACTTATTATTGAATTTTTATCAAGGTCAAAAAATATTCAACTGGCAATTCACCTTATTGACAGCAGACATAATCCTACAGAACTGGATGTTAAACTAAACGAGCTTTTAAGTTATAAATCTATACCACATATAGTTTTATTAAACAAGTCTGATAAGTTAAAACAATCTGAATTTCACCGGGTACTACAAATTACCACTTCACTATTTAAAGAATTGATTCTGAGTGAAAATTTATTTTTTTACTCATCAACCAAAGGCAGCGGCAAAAAGGAAATAATCAGCAGATTATCTAAACTGTTTTATTTGAAATAACTTACCTGTATTTTTGATAGTTAATACTAAAGATTTGTAAATTAATCCAGTACATTACGTTTTAACTTATTATTTAGAATCCTATGGATCGCAGGCAACGAAAGCGAATTCTAATTTTTTTATTAGTCCCGGTATTAGCTACCATTCTGTTCATCACAGATGATTTACTCATCCGGGTTATTACGATAATTCTAATAATTATTTACTTCGCCTTTATTATTTTCCTTCGCGATTCGGTCAGGTTTCAGGGCGGATATACAATCAGCGAAGAAGATGAAGATTTTGGTGATCTCACAACTCCATCTTCGGGCTTTGAAGAATCATTTAAAATTGTTTCAAAGAATAAGGAAGTTGAAGTAATAGACGAGTCATCTTATTCTCCGGATTTTTCCGGGACCAAAGTAGATTTAAAACCTCCCGATTTAAAACAGAAATTTGAAGAGATAGCATTCGAGGAGCTTCCCCAGGGTGTTGGACATGATGAACAATTTTCCTTTGTTCTGGATAAGATGCTCACGGTTATCAAAGAGGCTTACAATGCTCATACCGCAATATTTTTCTGGTATAATGAGAAAAAGGAAAAACTAACAGTTGAGCGATTTGTTTCAGTTTCAGAGGATATAACCAAAACCAAATTTGATATAGAGGATGATATCCTGAGTAAAATTGTACAAAGCGGTGAACCTGAGTTGCTAAGTGAAATTCCCCCGACTGCGGAAACGGATGTGATTCGTTATTACTCTTCGGAACAAAACATCAGAAGTTTTGTGGGTGTACCACTCTTTTATGATAAAACTCTAATTGCAATTCTTGCAGTTGATTCAAAAGAGCAGGATGCATTCGGTATAGAAACTGTATATGCTCTTGGCAGATTTATAAGAGTTATTACATTATTGATCACAATTTTTGAAGAGAAGCATTCTGATAACATCTCCCAGCAGAGATTAGATGGAATTATGAAGTTTATCGGACCGGAGAACGACTACGAGGATGAAAAGGAATTAATAAAATTAATTCATACCGCTGCAGAATCAATGGTCAGCTGCGATGCTTTCTCATTCGTTTATTATGACCCCGTAGCAAAGAATTTTCAGATTAATAAGGTGGTTAATAATACCTCGTTAAAATACATTGGTGAAAGCCTTGAAGTTGAATTACGGGGGACACTGGTAGGCAAATCGATCCGCACCGGCTTACCTGTTAAAATCGATGATACATCGGAAGGCAATTATGTTCGCTATTCAAAGACAGAAGATCTGAGTTTTGACGGATCATTTCTGGTTATTCCCATAATTTATAATAAGCAGATATATGGTTTGCTTTGTTTTGAAAATTTAAAACGAAACGCCTTTACAAACCAAGATGTCCAGTTTCTAAAAAATTCATTAAACATTTTTTCATTCATAATTTATTCTCAGAGCACAAGGAAACTTCTTGAAAGTCTTACAGCAATTGACCTTGAAACACGAACCTTAAATGCGAGTACATTCAGGGAGAGATTACGTAGCGACCTCATTAAAGCCAGGGACGTTAAAGTTGGTGGGGCGATTGCTTTAATAAGAGTGGATGATTTTCTTGAGCAGGAGTCTTTGTTCAACGGCGATCCTCTGCCCAAAGTAATTAAGGCAGTGGCGGAGATAGTTGATAGTGAAACATCGTCTCTTAACTTAATTGGACGGTTAGATAATAAAACGTTGGCAGTTTACTTTTTCAACTCAGATTCCAAAAAGGTTTTTGTCTGGGCCGAAAAATTAAGAATAAAAGTTGCAAGAAAACCAGTTGCTGTATTATCGAGGCAGTCCACCTATACAGTTTCTATTGGTGTAGCTTCAACCACCAGAAAAATCAATCCCGATGAAGTGATCGAAAAGGCTGATCTTGCTTTGCAGAAAGCGGTTGAAAAGGGCGGTAATTCTGTCCAAAATATTAATTAATCTTTTCCAGTTATGAACCAATCTGTACTCGTTAACTTTTGAATAATTTTTTTATAATAATATTAGACGGTGTAGGTATCGGGGAATTACCCGATGCTGCTAATTTTGGCGATGCAGGAAGCGACACTTTGTACCATATCGCTGAGGCTGTTGGGGGATTGCATCTGCCGAATCTTGAAAAAATGGGACTTGGTAATATTAATAGGATAAAAGGAATTGCTGAAACTAACATGCCGTTAGCATCATATGGAAAACTTATTGAAGTTTCCAAAGGTAAAGATTCAACTACGGGGCACTGGGAGCTTGCCGGACTATATGTAGATACGGACTTCTCTTATTTTCCTGAAGGATTCCCGGATAATATAATTTCAGATTTCTTGTTAAAGACAGGATTAATGGGGATACTCGGTAATAAAGCTGCATCGGGAACGGAGATAATTAAAGAACTTGGTGAAGAACATGTAGAAACAGGTTACCCTATCGTTTACACATCTGCTGATTCTGTTTTCCAGATTGCTGCACATGAAGAAATAATACCACTGGAACGGTTATATGAGATTTGCTCAATAACCCGTGAAAAGGTTTTAGTTCCTCCTTTAATGGTTGGAAGAGTGATTGCTCGCCCGTTTGTAGGCACAAAGGGGAATTTTACCCGTACAACTAACCGGAAGGATTATTCATTAGATCCGCCGGATGATACGATCTTAAATCTATTGCATAAAAACAACATTAATACAATTGCCATCGGAAAGATTAATGATCTGTTTAATCACAGCGGAATAAAAATTAATGTTGAATCGAAAAGCAACGAAGAAGGATGTAAAAAATTAGTTGAGTATTCGAACAAAGCGAATAACAGCTTGATCTTTATTAATCTCGTTGATTTTGATGTTTACTATGGGCACAGAAATGATCCGGGTGGATTTGCAAATAAATTGGAAAAGTTCGATAAATTTTTACCGGAATTTCTAAATACCTTAGACGACTCAGACAGAATTATCATAACTGCCGATCACGGAAACGATCCCACAACACCAAGCACCGATCACAGCAGAGAATATGTACCGCTTCTCTATTATTACAACAATATTAAAAGTAAGGATTTAGGCATTCGGAAAACGTTTGCAGATGTTGGCAAAACCGCAGCTGATTACTTTAAGATCGAAAACAATTTAAAAGGAATAAGTTTCCTTAACGAATGATTGTTTTAAGGTTAAAACCGCAAGTATCGTGCAGAAAATATTTGTTACTTGTAAATTCGTATTAAGTAGTTTTATTTTTTAAGGTAACAGAATTTATCGTATTAATTAGTAGTTAGAAAGTTAGAATAAAATTTATAATTATTAACCGTTGAGAGGTTAACGTGTTTTTAGGTAAAGTAATAGGCACAGTTTGGTCTACAAAAAAGGATGAGAAGCTGGTCGGCGCAAAATTTCTCGTGGTAAGAAAACTTGATCTCGACTTAAAATAAAAAAGCGACTTTGTGGTTGCAGTGGATAGCGTTGGTGCAGGAGAAGGAGAAGTAGTTCTGGTTGCCACCGGTAGTTCTTCCAGGCAGACTCATTTTACACAGGATAAACCTGTGGATGCTGTTA
>JASFSF010000268.1:0-4370 GCA_050114555.1 Ignavibacteria bacterium | reverse complement strand
TTGAATTCAGTTACGCGGGCTTTAAGGTTGGGTGAAGCAATTTCATTCACAATTACTTCTGCTGATCCGGGATTTTCGGATGAAGCTGCTTTAAAAACATTGGGTCTTATGGTAATTATTTTTTTGCTAGCGGTAAACTTAACCTCAACCAGAGCTTTCCCGGCATAAACAGGTCTTGTTGCAATTATTTCACCGGAAGATGAATCTATGTTGATACAATCCATAATACAACCTGCATCAAGTTTAACTGCTAATCTTGGAGCCAGATCTTTACCGAAATTAGTATTTGCCAACACTAAATAATCAGTATCTGTCTCCGCTGCAAAGTTAAACACTGCATCCCGGTATCCTGTTGACGAATAATTTTGAAACTCTGCATTTTTTAAATGAGTTACTTTGCTTATTCCATAATTCCCTACATCATTTATATTGCTAATTTCATTACCACAAACAACTGCTTCCGCTTCAAGATTCAATTCCGAAGCTAATTTATTAGTAACACTGACAGTTTCGAATGCAGATCTTTTTAATGTTCCCTCTCTTTGCTCGAGTACTGCTAAAATTTTATTTGCCATAATTTGAATTCCTTATAAAACTTTCGCTTCTTCTCTTAATAATTTTACTAATTCCGGGACTGCCGTACTGTCAGTTCCTAAAATCCTACCAGCCTTTTTAGGAGCGGGCATATGCATCTTTAGTACTTCTGTTTTATTTACTGCACCTGCTGCAGGTTTTTCTTCAATAGTTTTCTTCTTTGCTGCCATAATACCTTTTAGTGAAGCATATCTCGGTTCATTCAGTCCTTTTTGAGTTGTTATCACAGCCGGCATTTGTGCCGAGACAACCTCACGACCTCCTTCAATTTCTCGTTCTGCTGTAATATTGTTCCCATCAATGTTTAGTTCAACAGCAACAGGAATACAGGAATAATCCAGCATCTCTGCCAATAATTGACCTGTAATCGAATTATCATAGTCTACGGATTGTTTTCCGCAGAATACTAATTCACATCCCTGAGCTTTGATTTCGTCGGCAAGTGCTTTAGCAATACCGAATGAATCCCTTGGATTTTCATCAGCTAATAATACACCGCTATCTGCACCCATTGCAAGGGCTTTTCTCATCGTTTCTTTTGCTTTCTCTGATCCAACAGTCATAATTATAACTTCTGAATCATCACCTAATTTTTCTTTGGTTTTTAAGCCTTCTTCAATCGCAATTTCATCGTAGGGATTAATAACATACGGAACTCCAGCAGGGTCAATCGTTTTGCCATCCTGACCTACTTTTACCTTGGTAGCTGTATCAGGTACGTGGCTGACACAAATTGCTATCTTCATTTAACCTCCTTCTATTTGCAATTTTTGTAATGCAAAATATAAAGACAGACCTGTCTAAAATCAATTCAAAGATAATTGTTGGAGAATCTTCAATAATTTGGATTGATTAAACTTTAATTTTATAAAACGATTATTTAACTTTTTGTATGGAAATTCCTGAGAAAAAGAAAACTGGTATAGACATTCTTGAAGAAGAGGATGTTAGTATAGGTCTCGAAAGTCGGGTGATTCTGTATAATGATGACTGGCACTCGTTTGATGAGGTAATTCTTCAAATAATGAAAGCAATTCAGTGTACATTTGAGCAAGCCAGGAATAAAGCTTTTGAGGCACATGTAAGAGGAAATTCGATCATTTTTAACGGTAAGTTTAATGATTGTTTAAAAGTATCTTCTGTTTTAGAAGAGATTGCACTTCGTACTCAGATAGTCACTTAACGGGTCAAACCAAACTTCAATATTAGATTTTTTTGTTAATCGCAAACTGTATTTCTATATTTCAACTCCATTAAATTCAATTAATTACACTTTAATTCCATTGAATATTCAGGAGAAAAAAAATGGTAAATAGTAACGTAGCGGAGCTCGAGCCTAAGCATCTATGGAAAAGATTTTATGAGATAACGCAAGTTCCAAGACCATCAAAGAAGGAAGAGAAAATAAGAGAGCATATGAGAAATCTGCTTAAATCTCTCAATACAGAATTCAAAGAAGATGCTGCCGGAAATATTGTTGCATCTGTTCCGGCTACACCGGGTTATGAGAATTCACCAACTGTTGTTTTGCAGGGACATGTGGATATGGTTTGTGAAAAGAATAATGACAAAAAACATGATTTTGAGAATGATCCGCTTGAAGTCTCTATCAAGGATGGTTGGGTTGTTGCTAACGGGACTACTCTCGGGGCCGATAATGGAATTGGTCTGGCTGCGGGTCTCTCCGTAATAACAGACAAGGAAATTGTCCATGGACCGGTTGAAATTCTAATGACTGTTGATGAGGAAACAGGATTAACAGGAGCCAGCAATCTTGAAGAGGGATTTTTTAAGGGAAAAATCCTGCTTAATATGGATTCCGAAGAAGATGGTACATTTTACATTGGTTGTGCCGGGGGAAATGATACTATTGCTTCATTCAATATCGAGAAGGAAAAAGTAAATTCAAATCATTCACAGTATGATTTATTTGTTACAGGTTTGAAAGGCGGTCACTCCGGATTGGATATTTTGTTAGGAAGAGGAAATGCTATAAAAATTTTAAGTCGTGCACTAAATTCTCTTGAAGAAATTGATTTTAGAATCGCATCGATGAATGGTGGAAGTTTACGCAACGCCATACCACGTGAAGCTGGTGTGGGACTTTTGATGAATCAATCCGATTTTACAAAAGCTGAGAAAATTATAAACGATTTTCAATCAACAGTTCAAAACGAGCTCAGCAGTGTTGATGGTGGAGTTAAAATAACACTGAAGAAATCTGACAAAGCGATAAAGGAAGTATTTACTAAAGAATTTTCGAAGAAGATTATAAACGTTTTATTTGCTCTACCGCATGGTGTAATTGCTATGAGTCAGGATATTCCGGATTTGGTTGAGACTTCTACAAATCTGGCAACTGTTAAAATTGATAATGGTATTATGAATATCGGGACAAGTCAGCGGAGTTCTGTTGAGAGTGCAAAAAATTATATTTCGAATAGTGTTGCCGCTGTATTTACTCTAGCCGGTGGGAAAGTTATGGTTGGAGATGGTTATCCGGGCTGGAATCCCAACGTAAATTCTGAGATATTAAAGATTTCTAAAAAGGTGTATAAAGATCTGTTTGAAAAAGAACCGGAGATCAAAGCTATTCACGCCGGTTTGGAATGTGGTATTCTGGAGGGTAAAAATCCGGGTATGGATATGGTTTCATTTGGTCCTACAATTGAAAATGCTCATTCACCTGATGAAAAAGTAAATATAGAAACAGTTGTAAAATTTTATGATCTTATGAAAGGTATTCTGAAAGAACTTGCAACAAATTAATTTTGAATTGTGTTGAGCCCATACTGATTGTGGGCTTTTCCATTATCCGATATGCAGGATTTGCAGCCACAGTCATCATAAATATCTTCATAGCCATAGTCAATCGTTAGTTCTTCATCCTTTTCAATATCCCTGGCTGCTACCAGCATCAAACCGTTTTTCTCGTTTTCTTCAACTTCGCAGTTGTATTTACAATCGTGATTGATGTACTTTATCTTTTTGGTTCTTGCAGTATCAATATAGCAATCATCGCCATTCCAGAATATATATACATTATTCTCTTCTTCTTCCCTTCGCTCACATTCATAACCGTCAATTACATCTCCCATGATGTCCATAATCTTGTACCCGGCAGGAATTCGGGCTGACGTAAATATTCCTTTACCGTGAATAATTGATTCTCCGACATATACATTTTTTCTATAGTCCGGTCTTCTATTCATCGCTTACCATGGTGTTATTTTCAAAGTAGGTTTCTATAAATAGATTAATCGGAGAGTCTTCAAGTATTGGATACGGATATTTTAATTCATTTGTTGGCAGTAAAGAATCGTCACTGTCGAACTTGTACAATAACATATTTTTAACATCATAATATTGAAGTTTCATTATACCATATCTGAATGAATTGAGGTTAACAGAATATAATGTTTCTGATCGGAAAATATTCTCTTTAATTCCTTTTGAATGTAGCGGGGGATTATGCACCTGCAAAATCCAAACATCAAACCGGTTACCGGTAATTGTATCTGCAACTGAAAGATCATACCAAATTTGCATATCACTTTTTTTATCAAATTTTTTCCAGCGATGTTTAATATCAACCTGTGCGGCAGAAGGATGTAAATAACATATTAAAATAAATAGTAAAACTGGATTCATAAATCATCGACTGCAAAAATTTTCAATAACATTTGTTAAAATAACAAAATATATTCTTCAGTTCTAAATACTCTATGTCTAAGTATATCAAAGATCTGAAGTAATTTATTATCGGGATAGCAAGT
>JASFSF010000267.1:0-4376 GCA_050114555.1 Ignavibacteria bacterium | reverse complement strand
ACCGAAGTAAGTTCAGTTGAAATAAGAGAAGCCTTGAACGAATCAGTCGTGCAGATTATCGAAGCTGTCAGGCAGACCCTGGAACGAACTCCGCCTGAATTATCCGCAGATATACTGGATCGTGGTGTTATGTTAACAGGCGGTGGAGCGTTGTTAAAGGGACTGGATGAAAGAATAAAAATGGAAACAAATTTACCTGTACATGTTGCCGAAGATCCCTTGCTGGCAGTAGTGGCGGGCACCGGAAAAGTAATTGAAAGTCTTAACGATTATTCGAAAGTACTTATTCGAAATAGAAGATATTAATGATCAGATTCTTTAACAAAGTTTGGTCCGGCTTTAGAGAATACATTGTACTGGTAATCCTCATCCTTCTCAGTCTTATAATTTTATCACAAATCCAAATGTTCAAAATTTGAGAGCAATTGCATTCGGTAGTTTTGCAACTGTAACTTCAATTGTAACAGATATATTCAGTGTTAAAAATTTAAAACGAGAAAACCAGGAATTACGTGAAATTAATGCAAAACTTATGTTGCAGATTAGTAAACTTCGGGGGTATGGAATTGTCAACAGTGAATTGAAGCGCCTGTTATCACTTAAGGATACAACAAATCTTCCATTAATTCCATCTACAATTGTTTCTCGCTCGCTTTCGATGACCCAAAATACTATTACATTAAATGTTGGAGCGAATGACAAAGTACTGCCCGGGATGCCCGTGATAAATGATCAGGGATTGATAGGTATCATAAAATCAACTTCTGATGATTTCTCAATAGCCCGAACTCTTCACAATGTCGACTTGAAATTAACTGTTACGGATGAACGAAGCAGGGTAAGCGGTATTCTTAAATGGACAGGTGAAGAACTGATTATCATTAATGTCCCGTTCACTTTTGATGTGAAGATTGGTGATAGAATTATAACATCTGAAATGAGTTCAATTGTTTCAGTCCCGATTCCAATAGGAATTGTTGAAGAATTCGAAGCTGTGGAGACAGGATTGTTCAGTTATATAAAAGTGAAACCTTTTGTCAAATTAACGCCGGTAGAGAATGTGTTTATCCTTGCACTTGTTAAAAGCAAACAAATCAATGATCTTGAATTAAATTTTTACAGGCGCTAGCAGTATGAAATGGTATCTGATATATCCATTTCTTCTGTTCTTTCCAGTTTTATTGCTTCAAATTTCTGTCGTTCCCTTAATAGCTATTTCAGGCATTATTCCTGATTTTATTTTAATTACTCTTGTTTATTATTCAATCACCCGCAATCAGTTATATGGAACTATTCTTGGGGCATTTTGCGGTTTACTGGTGGATCTGGTGACCGGGGGTTTACTAGGCAGTTACATGCTATCAAAAACTTTGGCTGGATTTGTTGCCGGTTATTTTTCTGGCGAAACCAAGAAAGATAGCAGCACCACAACCTATAGATTTTTACTTATCGTATTATTGTGCGCGACACTTGATGACGTTGTTTTCTCCTTTTTTTCAACGTTTGATATTCAAACAAATATGATTACTTTACTATTCGAGCAAGCTTTGATACCGTCTTTATATACTGCTGCAGTTAGTGTATTAATTATATTTTTCCCCTTTAGAAGAAGGAGATTATGAAAAGCGAAAATTTTGCTTCTGTACAGCGTTCAACTCTCATTTACGTTATAATCGTTTTGAGTACTGCCGTACTAGGTTTTCGTTTGTTCCAGATGCAAATACTTGACAGGACAGCCTATGAGGACAGGTCTGCAGGCAACAGTATAAAGACGATCGAGGATATCCCACTTAGAGGTGCTTTTTACGATAGAAATTTCAAACTTCTTGTTAACAATATACCTGCGTATACTCTTCAAATAGTTCCGGATAAATACGATACAAAGTTAAACAAAATCCTGGAAGCTGTACTCGAAGTAGAACCCGGTTTTATTGATAACATTCTGGAGCAGAATAAAAAGTATTCTAAATTTCTTCCTGTTAGTATCAAACGTGGTATTAATTTTGAGATTGTTGCCTGGCTGGAAGAAAATGCTGAAAATTTACCGGGAGTAAGTTACAGAAGTGAAATGCATCGCGGTTACCCGAACAGAGTAACTGGTTCGCATATATTTGGTTATACAAGGGAAATCAGTCCGGACCAATTACGTAATGAAGGCGATATTTACAGAACGGGGGACCACGTTGGTGCAAACGGATTAGAAAAAACTTATGAAGAAATATTGAGGGGCAAAAAAGGTAATAGATTTGTGCTGGTGAACTCCCGGAGAAAAGAGATTGGATCGTTTAAGAATGGTGCTGAAGATATCAAGCCGGTGAAGGGAAGTGATCTTATTTTGACTATTGAATCGGTTACCCAGAGTGTAGCTGAGGAGGAGTTCAAAGATAAAATTGGGGCGCTGGTTGCTATAGAACCGGGAAGCGGAGAAATTCTTGCATTAGTTAGTGCGCCAGGATTTGATCTTACAGAGTTTTCGTATAACACAACAAAAGAATATTTAAATTCCGTGGTAAATGATTCCGATAAACCCTTGTTCAATCGTTCAACCATGTCGGTTAAACCACCTGGTTCTACTTATAAAATGATTGCAGCAATTGCCGGATTGGATTTGGGTATAATCACAGCTAACAGCACTTATCGCTGTGTTGGGGGAGTTGACTATGGCCGATTTTTCAGATGTCACGAATCGCACGGCAAAGTAAATGTTATTAGTGCAATTGAAATGTCTTGTAATTCATTCTTTTATGATCTGATTCTTAAGATAGGAATTGAAAAGTGGGCTGAGTATGGTAAACGATTTGGTTTCGGGATTAAATCAAATATTGATATGGGCGAGGAAAGTGGTGGTTTAATCCCTACAGCAGAATATTATGAAAAAAGATATGGAGAAAATTGGCCCCGGAGTATACTTTTAAGTTTGGTTATCGGGCAGGGTGAAACAAGCGTTACGCCGTTGCAACTGGCTCAGTATACTGCTCTAATAGCTAATAATGGTAAAGGATATCAACCTCATTTTGTTAAGAACTATATTGATGCGAATCATAAAATGATAATTCCGGAATTTGAATTCAAAGATGTCGGCATAGATAAATCGTATTTCGATATTATTAAAAGAGGCATGTATCTTGTGGTTAACGGGGAGAAGGGAACAGCACCGTACCTAAAATACAGTGAATATAAAATATCAGGTAAAACCGGAACTGCACAAAATCCGCATGGTGAGGATCACGCCTGGTTTATTGGATTTGCACCATTTGACAACCCGAAAATAGCCATTGCAGTAATTGTTGAGAATGTTGGTTTTGGTGGAACTCACGCTGCACCAATTGCTAAAAAAGTGATTGAAACGTATCTAAATACTTTAAAAGAAAAAAACAATATGGATAACAAAACCATTTCGAAACTGAATATAACAGAGTTGGAAAAAAGTATTGCGAATTGATTATCACATAAAAGATAAGTTTGATTTTGGATTACTTATACCAGTAGTGATTCTATTTTTTATAGGATTGGCGGCCATATACAGTGCCACATTGAATAATGTTCTTGCACAGGGTAAATTTCAACAACAAATTGTTTGGGGAATTGCCGCACTGGGGATTTTCTTTATTATGTATGCTATACCGACAAAAATATTTAATCAGGCAACAATAACGACTTATGCAATTTCTATCTTTCTGTTATTGATAGTTATTTTAATCGGCAGGGAAGTATCCGGGGCAAAAAGTTGGCTCTCATTTGGTGTATTCGGATTTCAACCTTCGGAGTTTGCCAAGATTGCTACCATATTAATGCTATCCAAATTTTTAAGTAAAGAGAATACCGATATTGATTCATTTAAAGATCTATTAATTTCACTTAGTATAGGTTTATTTCCTGTACTATTAATTTTGCTTGAACCGGATGTGGGAACTTCTATAGTGTACTTATCAATTATATTGACAATGATATTCTGGAAAGGAATTAGCGGATTCGGAATGTTTGTAGTGTTATCACCTGCTTTTGTGGCAATCTCTTCCTTATTTGGTCTTTACTATTTTATTGGAGCACTCCTAATTGTAATTGCAATGTTATTTGTTTTTAAAAGAGATATGTTCTTTAGCGGATCGATATTTGCTCTTAACCTGGCATTTGGCTTCTTCACTGATTATTTTTTCAGAGTACTGCAGCCACATCAGCAAAAGAGAGTATATGCATTTATAGATCCTATGTCTGATCCGTTGGGAGCCGGTTATAATACAATACAGGCAAAAGTAGCGATTGGTTCAGGGGGATTTTTAGGCAAAGGCTTTTTAGAAGGTAACCAGACGCAACTACAATTTATTCCCGAACAATGGACAGACTTTATTTACTGTGTGATTGGAGAAGAATTTGGA
>JASFSF010000266.1:0-4392 GCA_050114555.1 Ignavibacteria bacterium | reverse complement strand
CCGGTTCTTATATAATCCACACCTTTAAGTCGGCCAAATAATTCGCCCGGATTGCCCGCATATTCTTCCATATCTCTGGAAGTAATTAAACCTATTGTTGCAGGAGCATCCGTAATTTTTTCAGGTCTTCGAGAAGCACTGATAATAACCTTTTCCCCAAGTATTTCAGTGTAAACCAGTTCAACATTTATAGTTAGTTCAGCTCCGTCAGTAACGGTTACTGATTCGTTATATGCTAGATATCCAATAAAGGATACTACCAATACATACTCACCTTCAGGAATATTAGTAATTGAGTATACCCCTAGTTCATTAGTTGCTGCACCCATAGTTGTTCCCTGTAAAACTATGTTCGCACCGATTAAGGGTTCTCCAGTTGTTGCATCATTAACGGTTCCACCTATTTTACCACCGGCAGCAAATAAAAATGAGCAACTAACTAGAATAGCAACAATACTATAAAGTATTCGATTTGCCATATCTACTCTCCTCTTATTATTAACAAAATAGATTAATTAATTTATATTAACCTGTAAATGAAACTGAAATGGCTTGATAAAATGCTTGCCTAATATTACCACTGTTCCTAATAGTATAATCATTATTAACTTTCTATTTTTCTCAATTCAGTCTTAAGTATTTTACCGGCACCTGAAATAGGAAGATTCTCTTTAAAAACTATTGATTTCGGTATTTTATACCTTGTGAGATTAGAGTTTAAGTATTCCAACAATTCTTCTTCAGAGACCGCTTTTCCTTCTTTGAGTACAACAAATGCTTTTCCTACCTGACCCCATTTCTTATCATTAACACCAATAACTGCACACATTGCGACAGAATCATTTTTGTATAGTACCTCTTCAATCTCAGCAGGAAATACATTTTCACCACCGCTTATGAACATGTCTTTTAACCTATCAACGATAAAGAAATATCCATCTTTATCGATATAAGCCAGGTCTCCTGTGTGCAAATAACTCTCATCATCAAACACTTTTTTAGTTGCTTCAGAATTATTAAAATAACCGGTCATAGCAGTTGGTCCTCTTAAGACGAGTTCCCCAACTTCATTAACGGGAAGAGGTAAATTCGATTCAATATCAACTACTCTTGCATCAACGAAGAAATTTGGTTTCCCAATTGATCCTGCCTTGATTTCGGCATCTTCACTTGCCAAAGAAAATACGCCCGGGCCAAATTCTGTCATCCCAAAGCCCTGCCTGAAAACTACACTTTTTTCTTTATGATACTTTTGAATTAAAGAAACAGGCATTGGTGCACCACCACTCATACAATATCGAAGTGAAGAAAGGTCAACTTTATCCCAATTTGGGGCTGAAGTTAACATCTGGAACATGGTTGGAACCCCGCCGAAAATTGTTGCTTTTTCCTTTTCAATTGTTGTTAATACTTCTACCGGATCAAATTTCTTTGTCTGAATGACCTTACCCCCCTGAATTAGTATTGGAACAGAAAATGCAAACAATCCTCCGCAATGAAACAGAGGAAATATATTTAAAAACGTATCTGTACCTAGTACACCTCCAAGGTTAGAATTGAATGTATTCCACGCAATCTGGCTATGACTCATTTGAGCAGCCTTAGGTAAACCGGTTGTTCCGCCTGTAAAAAATAAACAAGCTGTATCCTGCTCCTTTAATGATTCACATCTAACCGGTTCATCAATAGTATCTTTAATAATCTTTTTCAGATTTACTATATCATTATTAACAGTACCTAAAATTTTGGGCATTTCAGAAAGACCCGATAAATATTCTTTCACTTTGTTCATCGGTTCTTCTGAAGAGTTAAAGTGAATTTTAGGAGATATAAGCCGGATTTGATACTCAATTTCTTTTTGATTAAGCCGCCAATTTAACGGAGCAAACACAGCTCCAAGTTTGCTGCAGGCAAAGAACAAATCATAATGATAAATACTATCGTAAGCCAAAATTGAAACAATGTCCCCTTTTTCAATTCCATTTGATCTAAGCCAATTTGCTAACTTATTTGCACGATGATTAAGATTGGAGTAAGTGTAACTTTTTTGTGGCATCACCGTGATGTCGGTAAGTGCTATATTATCAGGTGTGTAAACACAACGACGTGCTAAATAGTCACCAATATACATTTTGCTCTTTCTAATTCACTCTTCTTAAAACTGTTGCACAATTGGTTGCTGCGGAACCACCAACATTTAATAAAACACCTACTTCGGGTTGTTTTTTTGGTGCTATTCCTATTGCTTCACCAATTAATTGTTTATAGATCAACACATGCATTGAAGCACCTGTTGCACCAACAGGATGACCTTTTGCCTTCAATCCTCCTGATAAGTTTACAGGGCAATCTGTGTCTCTTTCAAATTTTCCATCGATATACTCATAACCCGACTTTCCATCCTCAGACAGACCTATAGCTTCTGTACAGAGCAACTGATTTATGGTGAAGCAATCATGAACTTCTGCAAGGTCAATATCTTTTGATGAAATATCAGCTTCTTCATAAGCCATGTTAACGGCATGTTTTGCCCCGACTAGTTCGAACATATTTGGTTTTTTAGATAAAGGAATTCTTTCTTCGGAATGACCAATTCCAGCGATCTCAATAACTTTTTCTTTTAAAGATTTTGCATTATCTGTACTCGTTAACACCAGTGCAGCCGCTCCATCCGATATGAGCGAGCAATCATGTAATCGTAATGGAGGAGCAACAATAAAATTGCTTCCCTTGCCTTCATCGGGAAGATTGAGAATCGCCTCAGAAGTAAATAATCCCAATCTTTCAGGCAGACTACCGGGACCGAAATGCGCAAGTGGATTTTCTACTCCATTTTTATAACATAATGCTGCTACTGTCGAAAACATCTTTCGTAAATTGGTATCGCTGATATTGTATTGCGTTTGATATCCTTTTGCGTATTCTGCAAATAATCCAGGAAATGTCATTCCTTTTGCACCCTCTTCAGGCCAGTATGATGAACAGGCAAGCGCGTGTGTTGTGCCTTTTGTATCAAGCAAACTCATTTTTTCTACGCCAATAACAAGTACATTCATAAACCTTCCAGATTCAATTGCATAAATAGCATTATAAATTGCTACGGAAGAAGAAGCACATGCACCCTCCACTCTCGTCATAGGTTTGTATCGCAACTCAGCAGGATCAATTTCTGTTGCAATTGGTGCAAGATGTTCCTGGTTAATAAATAATGATGGAGAACATGCTCCAATCCAAACTGCATCAATATCTTTAGATTCCAATCCTGAATCTTCAATTGCACCTTTTCCGGCTTCGGTTAATAAATCATACAACGATTTAAGATCGGTTACTTCACCAGTTTCTTTATTCTTTTTTACAAAAGCACCAAAACTTGTGTTGTGTGCGCCAACTATACTTACTTTACTCATACTGTTTATTCAGATTACTTAGTATTATATTTTTTATTTAATTTTTTCTTGAAGTATCATTTAAAAAATCCATTACGATTCCATTAAATTTTTTATAATGCTCGTAAAAGAAAAGATGCCTCCCCTCAAACAATTCTAATCTTGAGTTAGGTATATTTTCTTTCAGCTCATATGCATTTTCTACTTTGACAAGTTGATCATCCAATCCGGCACAAATAAGAGTCGGCGCATTTATCCGTTTCGCATACTTTTTGCCAGAATATGAATTTCCTGCAAAAAATTGTCTGAAATAAGCATATTCGGGTTGCGGATATCTAAGACGCTGATTAGTAATAAAATTAAATTCCTTCCGATGATTCTCTCTATAAAATTTTGAAAATAAAAAGGAATAAGAATACTCTAATCTTTCTTTTCGAGTTTTACCCTTAGGTTTTACCAAGCTTAAAAAAGCATCTCCTGTCGGTCCAATTTGATCCTGCCCGCCAAAAGTTGTACAGATCAAGATTAGGGAAGAAACATTATCGGCCCAATGAGATGCAAAATATTGAGCGATTAATCCACCCATTGAAGATCCCATTAAGTGTACTCTATTGAATGAAAAATATTCTAAAAGCTTTTTAAGATCATAAGCAAACATCTTAATTGAATAAGGTTGATCAGGTTTGTCGGATCTTCCATAACCACGTAATTCCGGCATAATAAGCTTATACTTTCGGGATAAACTATTTATAGATTTTGACCAAAGCCAGGTACCGGCACTCAATCCGGGAATCATTAAAAGAGGCTCACCATTGCCAATAATCTCACAAAATATGTTTATACCGTTTATTTTGTAAACATTATTTGAATTGTCAGCTTCCATTATTCATTTCAAAGAATTATTCCACCGTCAACACTAATAACCGTACTTGTTATATACTTTCCTGAATTTGAAGCAAGGAAGAGAAAAGTGTTTGCAATATCTTCGGGTTCACCCAATTTGCCG
>JASFSF010000265.1:0-4402 GCA_050114555.1 Ignavibacteria bacterium | reverse complement strand
GTATAATATGTACTACCTCCATCAGTAGATTTAAAGAGCGATAAACTTTGTCCGGCAAAAATAATGCTTTCATCAAATGGTGAAATTGATAATATTTCATATCCTGTTGAAAGTGTATCCCAGTTGTTCCCCCAATCGGTACTTTTATAATTAATACCATTATTAATTGAAACCACAATCAAATTTGTATCCTGCATTGAAAGTTCTACATTTGTACTTGATCCCCACATTTGAGGAACTAATACCGGATTTGCTTGATCATATCGATATACTTCAGGTGTAGCTTCAATATATATGTGAGTGCCTGCATAGACATATCTGTTATAATCCTTTCCCCAGAAAGTATAATCATTTACTTCATTATATAAACCTGCAAACCCACCATGAGTTAAAAATAAAAGGTCAATTCCCAGAGCGGCTTCCAAACGATAAATACTATTCGAATAGTAATATCCCATAGTTCCATAACCTGAACTATAAATTCTATAGAACAGATGTGTGTTCCCTTGCTGATCCTCTATTCCTTTCAACTCAGAAAATTGAGGCGAAACGTTTTGTGGGAAAGTTAATATATTTAATAGTAATACACTTGATATAATTATCTTTTTCATTTAGTCCCCTATGCTATTTAATGAATACCATCTTCTTAGTTTGGACAAAACTACCCGCACTCAACTGGTAAAAGTAAATTCCACTTGGTAATTCAGTTCCATCGAATTCAACTTCATATTCTCCCACAGATTTTTCTTCGTTAACAAGCGTTGTTATTTCACCTCCCAAAACATCATAAACTTTTAAAATAACGTTTGACATTTCACCTTTGACGTTTGACGGAATAAAGAATCTTATTTTTGTTTTAGGATTGAATGGATTGGGATAGTTTTGATACAAACTGAATTCATCAGGTGTTTTTTCATCGTCTTCTACATCCAATCCCCATTCTACTTTAAATGATTGAGAAATAAAATCAATCAGAAGTGTATCCTTTTTTACTAACAATTGAATATCAAATTCGTTTTGGTAAATGTAAAAAGTTGAATCAAAAAACATTTGTATCGCTTCAAATGGAGGAAATGATTTCGGTTGATACCATAACTCATAATCAAATTGGTCAAGAGAATCAATAACAATAAAATAATAATTATCAACCGGAATTTGGTTTCCGAATGAATCGTAATAAAAGAACCACGAATTCGGACTGGGTTCAATTGTTATACTGTCTCTTATAGATGTACTGATTAAATCACTAACGATAATATCAGGAGGAAAGCATCCACCAGCTATCCAGACTGTATCTATAAATGGGTAAAATTGAATCAAAGATGGATTATTCAGCCCAAAGTGTTCTGTAATTTTTTCCAGAAACTCAGGATGATAAACCAGGTTGAAAAGATCAATTATAACCTGCAACGAAGTATCTGCCGGAATATAAGTTGTAGTAATGGATATGCTGGTATCGCTAATTCCTGTAAGTACAGGGATAACATCCCCAGAAACTGCAGGAATACTTCCTGCGATAAAACTTGTATCGATTAATACATTTGCTGTAAACAATGTATCGATACCGGCAACCCGATCGATAGTAGTTAATGTTGATAACCAACCTGCGGATGTGATTCCAATATAATTCCAGAATGCTACCAAATCAATTCTTTGTGCAGGAACATTTGAATATAAATAGACTGGTTTACCCTGATCCAGATAATTCATTATAACATTACCTTCCTCCTGAGAAAGTTCATATGAATTACCCAAGAATAGAAACAGTGCATCGAAGTTGGTTATTGCAGCATCTATTGTGTCGCCGACAGTAATCTGATCATCTGACACCTGTAAGAATGATGATTGAAAGCTTTCTGAATCATTGCCCGGATCAAAAATGAAAATTTCTTTCCCGTTGTCAGGTCGGTTTATATTTTGTTGACTGAATGATTCAAAAGAGAAAAGAAACAGGATTGAAAGTATTACCACCCACATATCACCCTCTGAATAAATTTATGTTTAAAACGTAGATTAATCCGGGAAGAAAATCAACCTTATTTTTGTTCTACGATGCCTCTTTGTTGTAAAATATTAAAGAGGAGAATCCCCGTTGCAACCGAAACATTGAGAGACTGAATTTTACCTATCATCGGTATATTTACAAGAAAATCGCATTTATCAGCCGTTAGTTTTCTTATTCCCTTTTCCTCGTTTCCAATAATTAATGCAATCGGCATGTCGTAACCGATTTCGTTATAAGATTTTGCGTTTTCTAACGAAGATCCAACAATCCAAAAATCGTTTTGCTTCAATACATCAATCGTATTAGCAAGATTATTAACCTGGGCAATTTTTAGATGTTCTGTCGCTCCGGCCGAAGTTTTAATGACTGTTGAATTAATTGGGGCGCTGTTGTGTTTTGTAATCAGCACACCGTTAACTCCGCTGCATTCTGCTGTCCTTAATATTGCGCCAACATTATGTGTATCCTGAATGGAATCTAAAATCAGTAATAATGGCTTATCAGTTTTTTTTGCATCTGAAATTATTTGTTCGGGAGTATAATATTTATGCAGAGGTTTAACTGCTGCCACTCCCTGTGCATTTCTGTTCTGGATTATTGTGCGAAATTTTTCAAGCGGGATTTGATTACATTTTATACCATGTTTTTTTGCTGCAATCTTTATCGTTTCAATTATTTTTCCCTGCTGCCTGTAAAGAATATATATCTGTTCCAACTTCTCGTCTGAATTGATTGCTTCTAATACAGGTTTCCTTCCAATAATCAGATTCATAGTTTATAAATACATTAATATCAAATTAGATTAATGGCACACAGATGACACAGATCAGGCTGATATTCATTGAAGAGTTCAATTAGCTTTTTACTTTACACTAATCTTCTGTTTGATCTCGCCGATTTTTTCTAATGAAATTTTTTCCTCCTCACCGTTACTCATGTTCTTTAATTTCAGAAAACCGTTTTTATGTTCCTCACCGCCGATTAATAAGGTAAACTTAGCTTTCATTTTATTTGCCTCTCTCATCTGCGCTTTTACACTTCTTTTCGAATAGTCCAGGTCAACGGTAAGTCCGCCTCTACGCAAGATAGTGGCAATTTCATTAATATATAATTCCAGTTGATCATCAATTCTGATTAAATAAACATCGATTACATCATCATCCAGAGTGAAGCTTTTCTCACTATCGCATGCAAGCAGTATTCTTTCAATACCGGCAGCAAATCCCATTGCAGGAGTAGGTTTCCCTCCGAGCTGCTCTACAAGTAAATCATACCTGCCGCCTCCAAGTAATGCATTTTGCGAACCAATCTTTCCGCTGATTATTTCAAAAGTTGTTTTAGTATAATAATCTAATCCGCGTACTAATTTTGGATCGACTTCATATGGTATGTTAATTTTATCGAGATATTTTTTCACAAGATCAAAATCTTTCCTGCTTTCTTCATCAAGATGATCAATCAACACAGGTGCATCTCTCAAAAGTTTTTGATCGCTTTCAATCTTGCTGTCGAATATTCTTAAAATATTTTTATCAATTCTGTTCCTGCTGTCATCAGAGAATTGATCCTTTTTATCCTGAAGGAATTCACGCAAAAGTTTTTTATAATTTTCTCTTGATTGAGGAATACCCATCGAATTAATCTTAACATTCAGGTCTTCCAATCCAAGCGATTGTAAAATATCATATGCTATCTGTATCAGTTCACCATCAAGCATTGGCGATGCACTGCCTATCGCTTCGCCTCCGAACTGGTGAAATTGTCTATATCTCCCTGCTTGCGGTCTTTCCTGCCTGAACATCGGGGAAATATAAAATAATTTGGTCAATGGTTGTTGTGCACCAAGTGAATGCTCGTTGTAAGCTCTGACTACGGATGCTGTCATTTCAGGTTTTAAAGTTAAACTGGTATCACCTTTATCTTTGAACGTGTACATTTCTTTACCAACAATATCGGTCTCTTCACCAATACTTCTTGCAAATAAAGAAGTATGTTCAAAGATCGGAGTTCGGATCTCTTTGTAATTAAAATTTGAAAAGATCTTTTTAACTATATCTTCGAGATGATGCCATCTTGGTGCATCTGAGGGAAGTAAATCTTTCGTGCCTTTTATTGCTTTTATCATTTCACTTGATTGAATTCTTTATATCCGGATGTTTAAGAACTTATCAATCAGAAATTACATTTTAAAACTACAGACAAATAACAACTGGATTAACAATAATAAACTTTAGAACAGCCCCGGCATCAAAATAGGTTTAAAAAACAACTTTTAGTCAAATGTCAAAATAACTTTCTTCTTCTTCCTGGAAAATGTTAAGTATTTCACGAGCCGATTTAGCTTCAACCAATCTTTCCCTGAAATCATCTTTGTTCATCATCCTGGATATTCTGCTA
>JASFSF010000264.1:0-4405 GCA_050114555.1 Ignavibacteria bacterium | reverse complement strand
CATTAACAAAAAAAATCGTCGAAATGCACGATGGAAGAATTAAGTATTCTACTGTTGAAAATAAAGGCAGCACATTCATAATAAGCCTTCCAATTATCGAGAAGCTGGAAGTCACATCTCTCCTGGATCACTTCGAACCGGCATTTCGATTGGATGAGTCAGTAATGGACTTTAGTGAATATTTTACCGATGTTGCCGAGGAAGAGGAGATAACAGAAGTATAATTTTAATGGAACATAACCTTCCAATTAAGGGCAATCCAAAATATGAAATGCTGACAATCTTAGGACCAACAGCTACCAGGAAGACCGGAATAGCTGCAAAACTTGCATTAGAGTTAGGTGGTGAAATCATATCCGCTGATTCCAGGCAGGTCTATAAATACATGGATATTGGAACCGGGAAAGATCTCAATGAATATAAAATTGATGACGTTTTGATTCCTTACCATCTTATAGATATTGCTGAACCAACCGAAGAGTATAACATTTTCAGATTTAAAACGGATTTTAACCGGGCACTTAAAAAAATAAAACAGAATGAACATTTGCCAATCCTTGTTGGGGGTACCGGACTTTATCTCAGTGTTATTTTACAAAACTATTTACTTCAAAAAGCAGATTTTTCTGAGAAGAGACAAGAAGAACTTGGAAATAAAACTGTTGAACAATTGAAAAAAATCTTATTGGACTTAAAGCCTGTCCAGCATAATACGACAGATCTCATTAATAAGAACAGAATTATTAGGGCAATTCAGATAGAAGAATCCATCAAGATAAAATCTGTTAAAGATTCACAATCAATTTCATCTTTGAATATTGGAATCAATCCCGGAAGAGAAGAGATAAAGAAAAGGATAACACATCGTTTACAAAAAAGACTCGATGAAGGGATGATAGATGAAGTTAAGAATCTTCTGGATAAAGGAGTATCCCACGAAAAATTAAATTTCTTCGGTTTGGAATATAAATTTCTTAGTTTGTATTTAAGAGGAGAATTAAATTATAACGATATGTATCAAAAACTTAACAGTGCTATTCATAAATTTGCTAAGAGACAAATGACCTGGTTCAGGAAAATGGAAAAAGAAGGTGTTATTATTAATTGGTTCGATGGGAGTGATTACAAACAAATTCTGAATTTCGTGAATCAAAATATTAGTGATTATGCAGGCTCTGCCGGATAACATTGTTGCTTATCTTAATAAATTTTCAACTTACGATTATGAAATTGAGTGGAATGAATCAACCGGGATAGATAATGTAATTGTCATTCCGGCGATAACAGAATATGATAACATTAAAATATTGCTTGATTCAATTTCACGATGTGAATCTACTTACTTTTCATCCACACTAATTTTATTTGTAATAAATAACCCGCCATCTGCCATAGACGAGGTAAAAGCAGATAATCGTAAAAGCCTTCGGTTATTAAGGGAAATTATTTCAGGTAATCAATCAGATGAATTTATAGGAAAGATAATTTATTCAGGATTACAAATCGGTTTGGTGGATGCATCATCGACCGGTAAAGAGCTTGATGAAAACAACAGCGGTGTTGGACTTGCAAGAAAAATAGGAATGGACCTTGCCTTGACTGTTTTTGACTATTCAGTGAATGGTAAAAAGATAATACTTTGTCTCGATGCCGATTGCACAGTATCGGAAAATTATATCACTTCAGTCGTGGATGAATTCAATTATCAAAATTGTAATGTAGCAATCGTAAACTTCGAACATTTAACCGATGAGAAGTATGAAACTAACGATGCAATAATTTGTTACGAATTATTTCTCAGGTATTATGTTGCGGGATTGCGGTATGCTAAATCTGATTACGCGTTTCACACAATTGGCTCAACAATGGTATGTGACCATATTGCATATATAAAAGCCGGAGGAATGAACAAAAGGGAAGCTGCAGAAGATTTTTATTTTCTTGAGAAATTATCAAAAAGCTACGAGATTTATGAAATTAATTCGGCAACCGTTTATCCATCAAGCAGAAAATCATGGCGAGTACCGTTTGGAACAGGTCAGAGAGTTACACGTTTTCTGGAGCAGACGTATAACGAATATTTTTTGTTCAATCCTGAAGTTTTTGAGTTGTTAAAACTATGGTTGGTTATATTTAAATCTGATGATTTAATTACGACCAAACAATATCTTGACGCAGCAAAAAAGAACCACGAAGAATTATATTATTTTCTGATTAAGCAGGATTTTGACAAGCAATGGAATAAGATCCTGTCGAACAGTAAATCCGAAAGACAATTAACACTTCAGAAAAAACTATGGTTTGACGGTTTCAAGACTCTTAAATTAATTCATCATTTAAGAGATACAGCTTTCCCGCAATTAAATATGTTCGATGCGTTGGACAAAATGTTTAACAAATTGAAAATTGATTCTAAAATTAATAGAATGGGTACGGATATTCCTTCATATAAAATTCAAATTGAGTATCTTCAACTATTAAGAGAACTTGATAGAAAAACTATTAACAATCAGATGCAGTTACTGTGATAATCAAAACCGAACAGGATGAAATACAAATCTACCTCAGTGATGCCTCAAATACGAAGGGATTTTGCAGTGCTGTATGGATACCGGAAAATGCTAAAGAGTTATCGGATGCCATAAAAGAAGCCAATCTTAAAAAACTCCCCGTTACAATATCCGGTAACAGAACAGGATTGACCGGTGCCTCTGTTCCCAATGGGGGAATTGTTATTTCAACTGAAAAATTTAATAAAATAATTGAGATAAACAGAGAGGAAAAATTTGTTATAACAGAACCGGGAGTTTTACTTTCAGATTTACAGGATTCAGTGAATGAGAAAGGACTGTTATATCCTCCGGATCCGACTGAAAGAAATTGCTTTATAGGAGGGACGGTAGCAACTAATGCATCCGGGGCAAGGACTTTTAAGTATGGTGCTACTCGTGATTATGTTTTGGGACTAGAGATTCTTCTTGTTGATGGTGATTTAGTAAAGTTAACTAAAGATGAAATTACTGAAAAGAATAATACACTTTGTCTGAAAACAATAGGCGGAAAAGAAATCAATTTAAATTTACCTGATTATAGTGTGCCCGGCACAAAAAATGCATCAGGTTATTTTTATAAACCGGGAATGGATGCGATCGATCTGTTTATTGGTTCTGAAGGAACACTGGGAATAATTACAAAGATAAAACTGAAACTCATAAAAGTTCCCACAGAAGAAATTTCCTGCATATTATTTTTTAACGACGAAGATAACGCATTAAATTTTTTGGTAAACGCCAGACAAACTTCATTCAAAACACGTGAATCGAAAAATTCTGATTCGATAGATGCAACTGCGCTTGAATATTTTGATGAAAAGTCACTTAATTTTTTAAAGGATGATTATTCCGGGATACCGCTAGGTGCAAAAGCCGCTATCTGGTTCGAACAAATCTGTGATGGAAATGAAGATACCCTGCTTTCATTATGGATTGTATTGTTCAATGAATTTGGCGGAAATGAAGAGGAAGCCTGGTTTGCGTTAACTGACAAGGACAAACAGAAGATAATTGATTTTCGTCATTCTATCTCTGCTAATGTGAATGAGTACGTAACAAGAAACAATTTTCGTAAACTTGGTACCGATGTAGCAGTCCCCGATGATTGCTTCAATGATTTTTACAAAGAGATAAAAGGTATTGTTGAAGATGAAAATATGGATTATGTAATTTACGGTCATTTCGGAAATTCACACATACATTTGAATATGCTGCCAAAGAATGAAACAGAGTTTGAAAAAGGAAAAGAACTGTATAAAAAGATTTGTCTGCGTGCAATAGAAGTTGGCGGCACCTTCTCTGCGGAACACGGTGTAGGTAAAAATAAAACGGAATTCTTGCGAGTCATGTACGGGGAAGAAAATATAAACGCGATGCGAGAAATTAAAAAAACACTAGATCCCAATTATATTCTTGGGGTAGGGAATATTTTCAAGACTGAGTAATTTTTTTTTACAACATTAAACTTATCTTATATCAGTATCTTTAATACTAATAATTCTTAAAAATTTACTGGTTAAACTTGTACGGCGAAATAGTTGCGCTTATAACCGCATTCCTCTGGTCAGGAACATCGATTGCATTTACTGAAGCATCTCGCAGGATCGGCTCAATTCAGTTAAATGTTACCAGGATGATTCTTGCGTCAATCATTTTAACTGTAATTATATATGCAGCGGGATTTTCTGTTAACATTAATAGAATACAGTTGTTCTACCTTGTGGCCAGCGGGTTTGTAGGACTTGTTTTTGGCGATTCCTTTCTCTTTAAATCTTTTCAGACAATAGGCGCCAGACTTGGAATGATTGTAATGGCTCTTGTACCTGCATTCGGCACATTGCTGGCATTCCTTT
>JASFSF010000263.1:0-4415 GCA_050114555.1 Ignavibacteria bacterium | reverse complement strand
AAGTTGATCCGGGGGCAAGACAGGTTTCATTATCACATTCGGATGTTGCTTTAAGTAGCGATGTTTTTTCCGTGTTTAATAATCCGGCTGGATTATCTCAGATGAACTGGCGGGAAATTGGCATTTATTACTCCCCTGCCCCGTTCGGACTAACAGAGTTAGCAAACGGATACGTTGCTTACAATGAACCGTTCAGTTTTGGAACAATAGCAGTTGGAGGTATGACTTTCGGATATGATTTATACCGGGAATCTAAAATACTGCTTGCATATTCATATAATTTTCAGAATAAATTTTTTGCCGGTATTACAATTAATTATCATACCATTTCCATCCAAAATTACGGTAGTACCGGAGTCTTTTATTTGAACCTGGGTGGTTTAACGTATATTACAGATAAAATCAGGTGGGGCTTCCTGATTTCCAATCTGAACCGTGCCTCTATTGGTAACGAGGATAATCAGATTCCAATGATATTTAAGACAGGATTAAGTTTTGATATTATCAATTCGTTGAATGTGAACCTTGCGATTGAAAAAGATATAAGCTACAAACCATCAGGGCATTTGGGTATCGAATACAATATCATTGATCAACTTTCTTTAAGATTTGGCTATCAGAATAATCCTTCGCTTTATTCAGCAGGAATTGGAATCAACTTTTCGATCATAAATCTGGATTATGCGATGTTTAATCACAACGAATTGGGATTTACGCATCAGGCCGGTCTGATAATTAGTTTTGGCAGGAGTACTTCACGCTCAGAGGCGGTTCGGAGATTTTTAGGGTATGATTAAATCAACATTATGAAAACAGTATTTTTTATACTGTATTCTCTTTGTCTCGTTATACTATCATCTTTAAGTATCCTCCCACAGACTGATTCTTCATATATTGAAATTGAGGAATTCATAGAGGATTATTTACAAGAGCCGGATGAAATTCTGGATAACTCCGACTTATATGAGATCGTTGAACGACTGATTCTGAATCCAATTAATATCAATTCTGCAGATATATCGGAGTTGCAACAAATACCGGGTATTGATGCAAAATCCATCTCATCTATTATAAAACATAGAAACAAGTATGGTAATTTTTTCTCAATTGATGAGCTATATTCAGTTGACGGATTAAGCACAGAAACATTAAGTAAAATTAAACCATTCATTACCATAAAAGAAAGAGTATTGGAATCCCCCCCTACCGAAGATGATAAAGATTTTTTCGGCAGTCTGGTAACGAATTCAAATATTTTTTTAAGAAGCAGATATTCCACTGATTTGCAAACACGGAAGGGATTTACTGATAATAAATATTTAGGCAGTAAATTAAAAAGTTACAACAGACTGTTATTCAAATATAACGATAACCTGCAAGCAGGTATGTTGATTGAGAAGGACCCGGGTGAAATTAAGCTGGATGAATTTTCAACATATCATGTTGCATTAGGAAATATTGGATTTTTAGACCAATTAATTTTTGGTGATTATTTATTTGAATTTGGTCAGGGTTTAGCAATGTGGGGCCTGTATGGATTTTCAAAAGGAGGGGATGCTATCTACCCGGTAAAGAAAAAACGCAGCAGATTGAAACCATACACCAGTACGACCGAAAACAATTATTTTAAGGGTATAGCCGGAACAGTAAACGTTGATAATTTCTATGTTTCTGCATTCTATTCCATGAATCAATTTGATGCAAATATAGATTCAGTGACCGGAGATATTTTATCCAGACCTATTGATGGTTTCCATCGTACTACAAGCGAGATTTCAAGAAAGCAAAGTGCAACAGAAACAATTTTCGGTTCGAGTATATCTTATCAGTACGAGAATGTTTTTAAACTAGGTTTGCTCCACTACCGTTCCGAGTTATCCAATAATCTGCTTCCATCAAGTGTATTCGATTTGCAGGGAAACACTTTCAATTTCACATCCTTTTATTATGACCTTTTGTATGAAAACATAAACATTTTTGGTGAGTTCGCATTTAACGGAACCTCAATCGCTTCAATTAATTCGCTTAGTTTTTATATTGGAAGGGATTTGTCATTTATAACATCAATAAGAAGTTATCCGAGAAATTACATCAGTCTGCATGGTTTCGCTTTTGGTGAAAGATCGGGTGCAACAACGAATGAATTCGGATTTTATACAGGGATTAAATGGCGAACTTTAATCGGCACATTAAATTTCTACTACGATCAGTTTATCTTTCCATTCGCTACTTTTTCCAATCCAAGACCAGGAAACGGTGATGAATTTTTTGTAGAATTGGTCAGCAATCCTTACAAACAATTTGTAACCAAAATCAGGTATAAATATGAATCCAAAGACATAACCAAATCTATAAATGACAAAAGAGTTCTTATAAAAAGATTGAAACAATTAATTAGATTTGAAATTATCAATCATCCAATAAAATCTTTAAGGCTTAGAGGAAGATTCGATTATAACTCATATACAATTGCTGAGAGTGGTGAAAATGAAAAAGGTTATTCAATCTTCCAGGATGTTCGTTTTTCACCAAGCCAGGATTTCAGTCTTTATTTTCGAATAATTTTCTTTAGAACACATTCTTTTAATTCGGCAATCTATGAATACGAAAATGACTTAACCGGGGTGTTGCCGAATAATGCTCTATTCGGAGAAGGAATAAGATGGTATTTATTAAGTAGATACCGGCTTTTTAATTTTATAACGCTATCCTTGAAATACTCTGAAACATATAAACCAGATGAAAAATCGATTAGTTCGGGTTTAAATGAAATTACCGGGAATATCGATAACCGGTTTTCATTCCAGTTAGATATAAGATTTTGAACTCTTTTCAAACATAATTTAAAGGATTTTACTCGTTCAAAGTTGTATATCATTATAATCAAAAGATTTACAATATTTTTCATTTCTGTTGTCATTACTTATATTTACAACTAATTATTATTAGAGATTAAAACTTGCCAAAACAATAAGAATCTCATGAATAGCGCAAAAATAGATTTCCTTTCAAAATATAACAGATTAGTTACGTCATCTCTCAGTTCAGCTAAAGAATTCCCGGACAAACTATGCGAGTTTTTAGTAAATGAGTATGAATTTGAAGCGGTTGTTTTAGCTCTGAAAACTGGAAAATCAAACTTTACGGTTCTTGGAAAATCAACCAATGCCCGAAAATCGTTCGCAGCAGATACAAGTGTGAATTGCGATAAATGTTCACACATAGATGAAAATGAAACTGATACAAAATTCGAAATTCAGCAAGATTGCCGGTTTACTGTTTCAGATGTTGTTATGAATGAAGGATGTCTTCACATCAATATTTCCGAAAACGAAAAAGTAATCCTTAAGATTGCTGAAAAAGGTGAGTTTAATAAAAACGAAATTGATAAAATAATTGTCATCGGTGATTCCCTTCGAAATCTTCTGCAATTATGGATGAAGAAAAAAGGAAGTCTAAACAGCCCGGTAGGTAAAATAATTTCATCCATTGCACATGAATTACGTACGCCCACAAATAGTATTCTGGGTTTTGCTTCACTGCTAAATGAAGAAAATTTATCATCATCACAACGGGAATATGTAGATACATTAAAAGATAATGCCTATGACTTGTTATCTATATTAAACGACCTTATTGACATTGCTAAACTTGATATTGAAGAAACAAAATCTGTTCTGTCTGATGTTAATATTTCGCAATTCGTTCAGGAAATTATCAGGTTAATTGAAGAAAAGATTGACAAAACAAGATTAGACATTATAACAAACATTGAAGATAATCTCCCTGCATCTTTTAATCTTGATGCGCCTAAACTGCGGTACATACTTTTAAATACCATAAATAACGCAGTCCGTTTAACAGAAGATGGTAAAATTACAATATCGGCTTTTTCAACCGAGAAAAACAAGTTAAACTTTCGCATTACCGATACCAGTGCCGGTATATCATCAGATAAAATTAAAGATGTTTATACACCTTTTGCACTTAATGACTATGTAGTTCAAAAAATTGGAAATACTACAGGTCTCGGTCTATCGCTTGTTAAAAGATATATTGATCATATGAACGGGGAGATCGATATTACCAGTACAGTCGGTAAAGGTACATCATATTATTTATCAATTCCGGTTGAAGAAACTTTAGAATCCAAATCCAAAACGGCTTCAACTCAAGAAGTTGTACAAACAAATAAGATTCTTGTTATTGAGGATGATTACGCAACTTCAAAACTATTAAGCAATTATTTACAAAAATGGGGTTATGAGCCAACAATTGTAAACTCAGCAAAGCAAACATTCGAAATAATTGAGAAGGAAACTTTTCTTGCTATCCTTATGGATATATTTCTTCCGGATTCCAACGGGCTCGAACTTCTTCAAAATTTAAGAAAACTTCCTCAGACAAGAAAAACC
>JASFSF010000262.1:0-4415 GCA_050114555.1 Ignavibacteria bacterium | reverse complement strand
CGCTGCGGTTGTATTAATTTACTTTTATATGAATGAACAGAAAGAGACAAATGAGGAGGCAGGACTTAAACTTTCTCGAGTAATGACAATTTTTGATTCCGGATCATATCTTGAAGCTATTGAAGGGAGGCAGGGAACAAATATTATTGGTTTAAAAAGTATTGCAGAAGAGTACAGCGGAACAGAGAACGGCGAGTCTGCAAAAATCTACCTTGCTAACAGTTACTCATATCTTGGAAACTATGAAGAAGCTTTTAAATGGTATGAAGATTACAGTGGCAGCATCTCAATCTACCGGGCATCGGCATTGGCCGGAATGGCAGGATATTATTCAGCTAAAAATGATTATTTAAAAGCGGCAGAATTGTACAATAAAGCTGCAAACATCACAAATGTAAACGCCCAAAATCCCGACTATCTTCTTAATGCGGCAGTTAATTTTATTCATGCTGGAGAAAAAGATGAAGCTAAGATTTTGCTTGAAAAAATTAATGAGGAATATGCAAACTCCGAAGCGAAAAAACAGGTGGATAAATATCTCGCATTAGTAGATAATTAGATAAAAGATAAGAATCCAGCATATAATTGAATTACAAATTTTCTTGACATTCGCAGGCTTAATATCTATTTTTTTACTCATTTTAATCAATAACGTAACAATTTTTAATGGCGGATACTTCAGATTTCAGAAACGGACTTATAATAAAATTTAAAAATGATCTCTATTCAATTGTAGATTTTCAGCACGTTAAACCAGGCAAGGGCGGTGCCTTTGTAAGGAGTACTTTGAAGAATCTTAAGAACGGTAGAGTTCTGGACAATACATTCAGGGCAGGTGAAAAAGTAGAAACAGTAAGGATTGAAAGAAAAAAATATCAGTACTTATTCAGGGAAGGCGAATCACTTGTATGTATGGATAACGAAAATTACGAACAGATAAATGTTCCGGTAAATCTTTTCGGAGATGCGGTAAAATTTCTCAAAGAGAGTGAGGAAATAGATATACTGTTTAATGGTACTGAATTAATTTCGGTTGAAACTCCGGTATTTGCTTTTCTTAAAGTGATTGAAACCGAACCGGGATTTAAAGGAAATACTGCTACCGGCGCTGTGAAACCGGCTAAGGTTGAAACAGGGGCAACGATAAACGTACCTTTGTTTATTAATACTGATGATACCCTTAAAGTTGATACCCGTACAGGGGAATATGTAGAGAGAGTTAAATCTTAATTAAAGGATTTTTATATGGATCTTAATTTAATTAAAAAGCTTGTTAAAATTGTTGATACAAGCGGCATCACTGATCTTGAAATTGAACAAGACGGTTTAAAAGTTAAAGTCGCAAAAAAAATTAGAAGCTCCAACAATACTGTACAACCACAAACTGTTGTTCAGGCTGAAACGGTATCCGCAACTACTTCGCCGACTGCTGTTCCTGCAGCACCTGGACTGGTTGAGAAAACTACAGAAGCGAAAGAAGAATTTTATGAAATTAAGTCTCCGATAGTCGGAACGTTTTATCGTGCACCGGCTCCGGATGCAGATGCATATGTACAGGTTGGCGATTCAGTTTCTGCAGGGACCGTACTTTGCATTGTTGAAGCAATGAAACTAATGAACGAAATTGAAAGCGATGTTGACGGTAAGATAGTTAAGATCTTGGTAGAAAATGGTAAACCTGTTGAATATAATCAACCGTTATTTTTAGTTGACCCCAGTTAAATTTCTATTAAACTGAGAAAACATTGTTTGAAAAAATTCTGATTGCCAACCGTGGCGAAATTGCTCTTAGAATAATCCGGACCTGTAATGAGCTGGGTATAAAATCAGTTGCTGTTTATTCTGAAGCTGATGAAGAATCTTTACACGTAACCTTTGCCGATGAGGCTGTTTGCATTGGCCCTCCCGCCGGGATTGAGAGCTATCTTAAAATTCCGGGAATTATTTCAGCTGCACAAATAACGGGTGCAGAAGCAATTCACCCCGGTTATGGATTTCTTGCAGAGAATGCAAACTTCTCAGAAATTTGTGCTGAATCCGATATTAAGTTCATCGGTCCCTCACCTGAAATGATTAATGCAATGGGGAACAAATCCTTTGCTAAAGAAACAATGAAAAAGAACGGTGTCCCTGTAATTCCCGGAAGCGATGGAGTTGTTGAGGATGTTGAAGAAGGTAAAAGACTTTCTGCCGATATGGGCTATCCTGTTATAATAAAAGCTTCAGCAGGTGGTGGTGGAAAAGGAATGCGTATTGTTTGGAAGGAAGAGAATTTTGAAAAAGCATATCTTATGGCAAGAACCGAAGCAGAAGCCGGTTTTGCGAATCCCGACGTCTATATTGAAAAGTTTATAGAGAATCCCCGGCATATTGAAATACAAATTATGGGTGATATGCATGGGAATGTATATCACTACGGTGAGAGAGATTGTTCAGTTCAACGGCGACATCAAAAACTAATTGAAGAAGCTCCTTCCCCTGCAATTGATGAAGAATTAAGAGCAAAAATGGGCGAAGCTGCCGTGCTTGGTGCAAAATCGGTTAATTACGAAGGAGCCGGAACGATAGAATTTCTTGTGGACAAGCACAAGAATTTCTATTTCATGGAAATGAATACAAGAATCCAGGTTGAACATCCGGTTACTGAAATGGCTTATGATGTTGATCTGGTAAGGCAGCAAATTAGAGTAGCAGCCGGCGAACCTGTGGAAACGAAACCCGGCGATCTTGTTGGTCATAGTATTGAATTCAGAATTAATGCAGAAGATCCTTACAATGGTTTTAGACCATCACCCGGTAAGATCACCTCTTTACACTATCCGGGCGGATTCGGTGTCAGAATTGATTCTCATATATACCAATCATATTCTATTCCACCGTATTATGATTCACTGATTGCAAAACTAATAGTCTGGGGAATGAATAGGGAACATGCTCTGGCAAGAGGCCGACGAGCTCTTGAAGAGTTTACAATTGAAGGAATCAATACAACAATTCCTTTTCACTTAAAAGTACTTGATGATCCAAGATTTTTATCGGGAAATTTTGATACAAGTTTTCTCGATCATTTCAAATTAACTTAAAATCAATTTTCTTTGTTAGAGGATGTATGAACATACCTGATAATCTGAAATACACTAAAGACCACGAGTGGATTTCTGTTGAGGGCAATGTTGCCACATTGGGTATCACCGATTATGCACAGGGTGAGCTTGGCGATATTGTATTCCTCGATATCGGCTCTGAAATTTCAGAAGTGGAAAAAGGTGAACCATTCGGTACTATTGAAGCTGTTAAAACCGTAAGTGATATTTACAGCCCGTTTTCAGGCAAGGTGATTGAATTCAACAATACTTTGCTTGATACGCCTGAACTAATAAATTCAGATCCTTACGGCGAAGGCTGGATGATTAAGGCTGAAATTAAAGACGCCTCTGATCTTGATAGCTTATTGGATAGTGCTGATTATAAAAAATTAATAGGTCAATAAAATTCAATATTGATTTGGCTTATTTAAGATAAAATGATTTTATCATTACAGTATTGTATATAAAATAACGACCCGTATTATCACGGGTTTTCTTTTTTTGAAAATATTTCACCAGTCTTTTCATGTTGCAGGGTCACGAGACAATTATTATAATCGATTTTGGTTCCCAATACACCCAGTTAATTACACGCCGGATAAGAGAGGCTAATGTTTACTCGGAAATACATCTTCATAGCTTAAATGTAACTTCCCTCAAAAATTTTAATTTGAAAGGAATTATATTTTCGGGCGGACCAATGAGCGTTTACAATAAAAACGCAATAAAGATCGATCAATCCATTTATAATCTAAATGTGCCCATACTTGGAATTTGCTATGGGATGAACACACTTTGTATGGATTTTTCCGGGAAGGTTGAACATTCAAAAAACAGGGAGTATGGGAAAACAATTTTTAAAATCGTAAAAAGGGGAAAATTATTTAAAGATGTAAAAGATGATTCAGTTGTATGGATGAGTCATGGTGATCATATCACAGAATTGCCCGAAGGATTCACGTTAAATGGAAAATCTGATCATACGCTCATCTGCGCGATGTCAAATGAAACTAAAAATATTTATGGCGTACAATTTCATCCCGAAGTAGTTCATTCCGCGGAGGGGAAAAAGATTATTGATAATTTCCTGTTTGATATATGTAATTGTAAAGGCGATTGGACACCTGGGAATTTCATAAATGAACAGGTGAGTAAGATTAGGAACACAGTGGGCGATGCAAAAGCAATATGTGCATTGAGCGGGGGTGTTGATTCAACAGTTGCGGCAGTTCTTGTAAAAAAAGCAATAGGCGATAATCTCATCCCGATTCATATCGATAACGGATTGATGAGAAAAAATGAAAGTGAAGAAGTCGGGAGAGTTTTTGA
>JASFSF010000261.1:0-4416 GCA_050114555.1 Ignavibacteria bacterium | reverse complement strand
TTCAGTTACTCCAAGATGAATCGGATAATTCATGTTTTCATCTTCCATCTTGCTGATCAGTAACCTGTAAGCCTGTACCATGATCTGGGGATTACTCGATTTCATCGAAAGAACTATTTGATGATAATTTAGATCTTCGCATATTCTTACAAATTCCATTGCAGATTCCACCATCCCCAGTGGCGTATCACCGTATCTGCTCATTATTCTGTCCGAGAGGGAACCGTGGTTTGCTCCAATTCGCATTGCCGTGCCATATTCTTTGCAGATTTTTACAAGGGGTGTAAACTTTTTTCTTATCCTTTCAAGTTCAATCTCATACGAGTCATCTGAATAATTTATCGATTCAAATTTTTTCTTGTCTGCATAATTACCTGGATTTATTCTTACCTTCTCAACAATTCTCGCAGCCACCTCAGCAGCATTTGGAGTGAAATGTATATCTGCAATAAGGGGCACAAGATAATTCCGGTCTCTCAATTCCTTTTTTATCTTTTCCAGGTTTCTTGCTTCATTGATGCTTGGCGCAGTGATACGTACATATTCACACCCGGCATCCACCATCCTGATTGTTTGTTCTACAGTTCCTTTTGTATCCATAGTATCGGTTATTGTCATCGACTGAACACGAATAGGATTTGAAGCTCCAAGCGGGACATCGCCGATATTAACTTCCCTCGTTTTATAACGTGAATACTCGGTTAGACTGTTGCAATATTTTTTAAGGTTATCAATCATTTAATCATATTTATAATCGTTTCAGCAAATTGTTCGGCTGATCGCGGTCCCTCTGCTGTAATAATGTTTCCGGCAATAACAATTTTCTTATCTTGATAATCAATTCCACGTGAAATAAGTTCATTTTTTTCTTCTGCCCAGCAGGTTGCACTTATATTTGCAAGTATCCCGGCATTGGTTAAAACAACCGGTGCACGGCAAATGGCACCAATAACTTTTCCGGAATTGTTGAATGAATTAATAATTCTGTGAAGCAGGTGATTATCCTTATATTCATCGATACCTTTTCCGCCGATTAAAACAATTGCAGCAAAATTCTTTTCATTAATGTTATAGAAGCTGGTATCGGATCCAACTTTTAATCCGTTATCACCTGTACAGGTTGTAATAGAATCGGCTGTAACAAAAACAGTTTTTCCAGCTTTTTCAAATACTCTCTTAACGGTTGAATATTCTTCTTCGCTGAATTTATCAATGGGAAGGATTATCAAAATACTGTTGTGAATATAAATGTTTTGCACGTTTCACCAGATTAATTTTTAATAGTGCAAATATAGGCAGACCTTCTTAATAATCTAGAAGATGATTTTTCGGATTAAAACATTCGGGAAAATAATGCTGATTTTGTCAGGCTTTCAACAATGTCGAGAATTTAATTATAGTTGGTTTTACTAGCTTTTCAAAATCTTTGTATTTCATCTTAATCAACTCTGTATGAGAGCAAGCATTGAAAGCAATCTCTTCATCTTCCTTAAGACTTTCCGCAACATAAACATCTATGCCATACAAATTTCCGAATGGCGGCATAGCTCCAACTTCACAATCAGGAAAGTTATCTATAAACTCTTGTTCGTAAGCAAGTCTGATTTTGTCTGTATTAAGCGCTTCCTTCAATTGGTCAAAACTTATTTTATACGATGCAGGTAAAACAGCCATGGCAATCCGGCCGTCGATTTTAATCATTACTGCTTTTGCCAGTTCCTTTCCCGATATATGCGCACTTGCTGCAATTTCCTGCGCGGTATAGGCCTGCGAGTGTTTGATGATAACATACTTCACTTTGTTTTTATCAAGGAACTCCGTAATTCGTGTTAAGGGCATATATCCTCCAATCTCTTTTAGAAAATTTTTAAATGATTTCCGAGGTTAATTCAAGAAATTTCTTATATGGTATAGCGAACAAGCTTTCCGATTGAAAAGCACCATGAGAAAGACTTATCATCGATACTTTAGTTGCTGTTTCTTCATCCGGTGCTTCATAAATATCGAGGAAATCATATCGACCCAAAAGGGCGTAATGTGCTATAAATTTTACTTCCGGGCATTTTTCTTTTACTTGTTCAAGCCAGTTTCTGCCAAGTTTTTCACGATCTTTTATTTTACTCGATGTTTCAGGAGAAAGTTTTGTTAAAAGAACGAATGTTTTCATGGCTTAATCCTTTCAGTATGGTTAAATAATTAAAAAAACTATTACTTTTGATAAACCATACATCTTAAGCCGAGGATGATGAGAATTGGTTTAAGGTGTAATTCTGATTTTAATCTAATAAGTTGAAGGGAAAATATCAAAGGTGAAATTGCTATTTGCAGTTGAAATGCCAGATCGGAACTATAGGAAATTATTAATCACAATAAAACCGCCTATCAGCAGCACCGTAAATGCAATTGCTACCCAGTTGAAATATTTATCGATAAATGTGTTTATTTGCGGGCCAAACTTCCAGATTAAAAAAGCTACAAGAAAGAATCTTGCACTCCTGCTTACAACTGATGCTACTATAAATAAAGGGAGATTTATTAATACCGAACCTGAAGATATAGCAATTACTTTGTAAGGGAGTGGGGTAAATCCTGCTGTAAATATTATCCAAAAATCGTGCTGTTCATATAAACTTTTAATTTCGTAGAATGAATTTTCTGTAAAACCGGGGATGCTATTGAAGAAAAAGTTTGCAATTGAAGTAAATTCACCTGAGGGGGTCCACCAGAGAAAATATCCGATAGCGTAACCCAATAGCGCACCTGTTACGGATCCGATTGTACATAGAGTTGCAAATCGGAATGCTTTTTTAGTTGCTCCTAGGACCAGGGCAATTAATAGTGCATCCGGAGGAATAGGAAAAAAGGATGCTTCTGCAAATGCCAATAAAAACAGTGCCGGCGGTCCGTATGGAGTCTCGGCCCAGTGAAGCACCCAGTCGTACAGTTTTCTCAATAACTTCATTTAGGCTTTCAGTAATTGCGGTTCAAACTTAGTGAAAAAATTGTGCATAATAAAAGTAAAATAATCTTTAGGCTTTGGTGCTTTTTGTCAATTACATTGCTGAATCTAATGAAGATACAATTAGAGTTTCATAATTTAAAAAAGAACAAGTGTGGTCTTAAAATAAATCTAATACGATTAATAGAATGTGATTACTTCTTCTTAGAATGCTGCTCTAACATTTTCTTTGCTCTTGGTTTATACAGCATATGGTATAGCAAATCAAGGTATGCATTCAGCTCGCTCATTTCGAGGTTAGTAGTATATTTCCAGAAACCATAAATCTTTGAGAGTGAAAGAAGATTTTTAGCATACAACTGCCAGTTAAAGGCACTATCTACTCTGTCAATTCCTGCTTTTGAAATTTCGGACCAATAGTCCTTGTCTGTTCTACATTTTTTAAAAAATTGAATTAGTTTTTGAGCTGTCTCGTTGCCTTCAACAGGATTTATGTGGAATCCCGATTTTCCATTTTCTATGATTTCAAGCGGCCCGCCATATTGAGTTGCAAAAGTTGGCAATCCTGATCTCATTGCCTCTATAACAGTTAACCCGAATCCTTCAAACAAAGCTGGCTGAACGAAAATTCCGTTATTGTCAGCAATCACTCTATAATATTCAGGCACCCGCCGTCTGTCACCATCTCCCGGCAGCCATCTTATTTTTTCGTAAAGATCGTAATCATTTATATACTTGTGCATCAGATCGATTTGAGTTTTCTCTTCCGTATCCGTGGTTGTTTCAGCATCAAGTTTACCTGCAACAATTATAAGATTTGCTAAAGATTGTAATTCTTCATTCTCACCAAACCATTTTACCAGTGATGTAAGGTTTTTTATTTTATCTAAACGTGCCATCGAAAATATTGGCGGTAGATTTGGCTTTTTAAGTTTTCCAACAGATGCCATTGAATGATTATCTGAGAATAACATCTCCTTTATTTCATCTGTTACCTCCTTAGTTCTGTCTTCTTTTTTATGATAAGGAAAAAACAGATCGGTATTTACCCCCGGTGGAAGTATATTGAACTTTGGATGAAACAGATTAATTCCTCCGGCAACTCTAAATAAACCGGGCATTGTAAAGTTTCTGTAAGATTCATATTGACCCAGGCTGTCTTCTCTACCGGCAATCTCCTGGTAAGTAGAAGTAATGATGAAATCAGCAGAGTTCATTGCCAGAAGGTCGGCGGTAAATTGTGTGGAAAAATGATATTGTTCCTCCAGCTCGTCCCAGTATAATCCGCTGTAAAGGTATTTGCTCTTTTCCAATGCATGTGCCACATTACATTGTGTAACTCCAAATTTTTTAGCAAGTATTGTTGCAACAAGATTTCCGTCTGAATAATTTCCGATAATCAAATCCGGTCGTTCTCTGAATTCTGCCAATAGTTCTTTTGATGAATCCTCTGCAAA
>JASFSF010000260.1:0-4431 GCA_050114555.1 Ignavibacteria bacterium | reverse complement strand
CAGAGTGTGACTGAACTGGAACAAATAGGGGATATTGTAGCAAAAAGATTAATACCGCTCGCGGAAAAAAAGATGATGTTAAATGCCAGTTTTTCTACGGAGGGGGAAGAAGAAATCAGGGACTATCATCTTAGATCGATTAAACAAATAGCCCGGGCAATTGAAGTGTTCAAGGATCTTAATCTTAAAGAAGCAAAAAGGATGGAGAAGAAATATAAAAAGTACAGGCTAATGGAAATGGATTTACGCCGTACACATTTCGAACGGCTTCGAAGTGATATCCCGGAAACAATCGCAACGAGTGAGATTCATCTTGAATTAATTGAATTATTAAAGAGGATAAGCAGTCACGCAACAAATATTGCAAGATCACTGCTCGAGTTAAGATCGGATAAAGAAAAAGCGGTAATGGAAAAAGAGAAACTTTCTAAACTTAACAGGAAACAGAATAACATCAATAAACATAGTAATCCTGATAAGGAAAATTCGGGCAATTAGAATTTCTGAAGTACTTTATACCTATATATGAGATCTGATTATTCACGCGCACATGCTAATACATTATAACATTATTCTCTTAATTTCGCCCTGCCCTCAACATAAGCTTTGAATTGCCCGAAAATAAAATGTTCCCAGACACTTTCGACCAACCCAGCAGTTTTATCATTCATTTCTCCCGATGCGTGTACCGATATTCTCATAAGTGTTGAATCTTCCTCAACAGGTTCAAAAGTGTATGTTGTTACAATCTGAATTGCAGTTCCTGCCAAACCGAGAGGACCATCAAACCTCAATAGCTTTCCCCTGTCGGCGGCAATTACTGTTGCATGTAAAACTCCATTACCTTCTTCATCAAATATTTCCCGGAAACCTCCGCCTGGTTTTGGTTCTATGTAAAATTTTTTCGGATTTTCTGAGAATGAATGATCCCACCAACCGCTAATATCCCCGGTTGCAGCATCAAAAATTTCTTCAGGAGTTCCCGGCAGAGTTAATTCTTTTTCGAATGAAAAAACACCATACTTTGTTGATTCAACATTCTGCGATAAAAGAAATGAGTTTAACAAAATTGTAACGAGTATAACCAGGACTTGAATTTTCATTTCAATACTCTAATTCTTATTAACTGTATTAATTAATTTAAAATAATGCAAACAGTTAAATTGATCAAACACAGAAAGAATATATTTATATTTGCATTAAGACATATTATCGATCACACCTTTTTAGAGGCATAGATGAATCTTCTCAAATTCTTCCCTGTAATATTATCAATAATTTTACTAATCAATTGCTCAGAGAACAATATGAAAACAGCATTTATAAACGGAAAAGTATTCACAGTAAATGAGAACCAGCTTCTTGCCGAAGCTGTAATTGTTGAAGGTAATAAAATTGTTTTTGTTGGAAGCGATAGCGATGCTGAAAAATTAATCGATGAATCAACCGGAGTAATTGATCTAAAAGGAAAATTAATACTGCCGGGATTTATAGACAGCCATCTTCATTTTACTTCCGGCGGATACTATTTACTGGGTTTAAATCTCAGACCTGCCAAATCAAGGGAAGAATTTGTTCAGTTACTCAGTGATTATATAGCGAGCAGGGAAAAAAATCCAGCACTAAAAGGCAAATGGATTACCGGTGGAAGATGGGATCATGAATCATGGAAAATAAAAGAAGTACCAACAAGAGAATTGATCGATGGTTTTTCCCAGAACACACCAATATTTGTAAGCCGGATTGATGGTCATATGGGACTGGCAAATTCCAAAGCGCTTGAACTTGCTGGAATAACTAGAGACACACCAAATCCGGATGGTGGATTGATCATGAAAGATCCTTCATCCGGGGAACCCACAGGAATTTTAAAAGATAATGCGACCGATCTCGTTACGGATGTCATTCCCCCAAAAACGATGGAAGAAAATGTTATTGCTACAATGCGTGCGCTTGATGAAGCAAAAAAACTTGGTATCACCGGTATCCACGATTTAACCCGACCGGGACAACTGGAAGCGTATAATAAAATTAAAAATGATTACAATCTTACCTGCCGTATATATTCAATCTGGCCGATTGATCTTTACCAGGATCTGGTTAACGAAAACATCAAAACCGGATCAGGTGATATTTATATAAGAAGAGGCGGACTAAAAGGATATGCAGACGGATCGCTTGGAGCAAAAACTGCATGGTTCTTTGAGCCTTACGCAAATGATACAACATATGGATTGGCTATGGATATTGTATCAAACGGCGATCTGAATGAATGGTCAATTGATGCTGATAAAAATAATTTACAAATCTGCGTACACGCAATCGGGGACAAAGCAAATAACTATATGCTTAATGTTTATGAGAATATAAAAAAGAATAATCCGGAGTGGGACAGAAGATTCAGGATTGAACACTCACAGCATTTAATTCCTGATGATATAAAACGATTTGCTGAAATAGGTGTTATTGCATCCGTACAACCATATCATGCAATAGACGATGGAGTTTGGGCAGAAAATAGAATTGGTCCGGAAAGAATTCATTACACACATCCATACAGATCATTCCTGGAAAACAACGTGACGGCAGCATTCGGCACCGATTGGCCGGTTGCGCCATTGAATCCTTTGCTTGGAATTTATGCTGCAGTTACTCGTCGAACAGTTGATGACCAAAATCCTGATGGCTGGATTCCCGAACAAAAAATATCAGTTGAAGATGCAATAAAATGCTATACTCTGAACGCCGCTTATGCAAGCTTTGAAGAAGAAATAAAGGGTAGTATTGAAGTCGGTAAGCTTGCCGATTTAGTTGTATTGAGTGATGATATTCTTACTATTGATCCGATTACAATTAAAGATGTCAACGTTGATATGACAGTGTTTGATGGTAAAATTATTTACGAACGGAAATAAATAATTTGGAAATCTAGCTATTTTGTTAGTTAATCAAGTGAAAACCTGTCTACCGACAGGCAGGCGGGAATCCAACTTTTTAAGTTTAGATTTCCACTTTAGCGGAAATGACAATAGAGATTGGGTATTATCTCTTCTCAAAAACTATCGCCAGCCACTCATTGAGGTATTTAACTTCCATTTTATGAAATCCTAATGACATATATTTTTCCTCAATCTCAGTTTCATCTTTAAGCATTAGGCCAGATAAAATTACTCTTCCTCCAATTTTGATTTTAGACATTATTTTTTCGGCTATGTTTATTAAAATATTTTTCTGAATATTAGCAACAACTAAAACAAATTCATTCTTTTTGATGTCGTCAATAATACCTTTAATTATTTCAACTTGTTCACTTACATTATTGAGAAGACAATTCTCAACACAGTTTTCATAACATTGATTATCGTTGTCAACAGCTACAGCGTAATCAGCGCCAAGTTTTATCGCAGCAATAGAAAGAATACCTGTACCGCTTCCAACATCAAGAACATTTTCTCCGCCTTTAATATGCGATTCTAATAATTGCAGAACAAGTTTTGTAGATTCATGTTCTCCTGTACCGAACGACATCTTAGGATCAATCGTTAAGACTATTTCATTTTCATTTTGCTTATAATCTTTAAAGGTCGGTTTTATAACAACCCGGTCGGAAACTCTTATAACCTCCCTGCTCATTTCCCAGATTTCATTCCAGTTTTTGTCTTCAAACTCTTCAAAATCTATTGAATAACTTTTAATTATTTCCTGAGATTTGATATTATCAAGATGTTTCTTCAATAACAATTCATCCACATCGGAATCTTCTGTCACAAAAACTGATAGCGAATCTTCATGTTCATCTATCCCCTTAATGTTAAGCTGCCATAATAATCCTGAGAGGATATCCGGAATAAAGGGTATCGATGAAATCTCGTATTTCCGATACTTCTTCATCTTCACTTATAATTAGCTATCACTTCGCATATTCTATCCTGGATTTTTCGTACAAAAGATGATTTCTCAACATAGTTTTGTACCAGAATTGAAAATGCAAGCAAATGATTGTTTTTAGCATTCACATAACCTGAAAGTGTACTTACACCCGAAAGAGTCCCTGTCTTTGCATGAAGATTATTTTCAGCGGGTGCTCCAATCATCCTTTTTTCTAATGTGCCGTCAATCCCGGCAATCGCAAGAGAATTATAGAATATTTCAAAATGTTCTTCTTTGTACATAAATTTCAGCAGTTCCATTACTAATTCAGAGCTGATCAGGTTATAACGTGAAACACCTGAGCCATCGGCAAATGAATAATCGTCTCTGTTAAAACCGAGAGTGTCAACCAGTTTGTTTAAAGCTTCAATTCCATTTTCAATTGCGGCAGGCACACCTGAATCATTCAATGCAAGTGCATATAACAGCATTTCCGATCGCAGGTTATCGCTGTCTTTATTGATATCGCTGAGAAGTGTAGAATCAATTGAACGTTCAAAG
>JASFSF010000259.1:0-4433 GCA_050114555.1 Ignavibacteria bacterium | reverse complement strand
ATATTCACTTGTAAAGAAAGATAAAATAAGTGTGGCTATTGTTATTGCAAATAATACACCAGCATTATCCAGTAATTCCCAAAAATTAATGCCTGCAACCTTTCTTAGAGTAATATTATTTATAAAAAATATAACTGTTTTTGCAGCTAATAAACCTGCTGCTGCACCATTCACTCCATAATATATAACACCAAAGACAATAAAAGGAACCGTAACGCCCAACGTTTTAATAATAGACATTATCATCTCAAGCCTGGGTTTTCCTATTCCTCTAAGCAAAGTGGTGTTTGAGCTTGTCAATAAATGAACAAGTCCTGCTCCAGCCATAAGCTGGAGGGGTATTATTGCTTCACGCCATTTTTCTCCCAGTCCTATAAGAACAAATGGCTCCGCCAGCAGAATTAGTCCCACCATTATGGGGAAAATTATTATGCAATTGAATTTAATTACTTTAAAGTAATAGCGTTTGACAGTAATTAAATCATCCTGGATTTTACTATAAGTTGGATAAAAAACTTTGTTAACAACATTCATAATTTGCCCGCGAATTACATACGTGAAATTATAGGCCAACGTATAAACTCCTAATGATTGAGCCCCTAACATTTTCCCAATTAGCAGATAATCGATATTTTGTGTCAAATAGTTAAATACTTGAGTGCCGGTTGTATAAATCCCAAAACTGAATATTTTTTTAAATGAAGCCTTACTATAACGTAATTTAGGTTTCCAGGGATTGATAATCATATAAATTATGGTTACAAATACATTTGTTAATATCCTTTGAAATACTAAACTCCAAACTCCGAAACCCATAAATGCCATAACAATTGCAATTACCGCAGCGACGAATTTGCTGATATTTTTGGGCAGCACAATTTTTTTAAAATCCATCTCACGAGTAATATTGACAATATGAACCATGGTTAATGGTCTTAATATAAAATTAATAGAGAGAACCGGAATAATAGCGTTTAAAAGAGGTTCATTAAAAAAACTGGCTGCAATAGGTGTAACAGCAAAAGTCATGATAAGAGCCAAAAACAATCCCCAGGCTATACCGACCCAGAAAGCTGTATCGTAGTCTACCGGTTTCAGATCTGCATCTTTACGCTGGATTAAAGCTGCTGACATACCCATATCGCTGAATACTCTTATCATTCCGATAAATACAATAGCAAATCCAATTATGCCGAAATCTGCAGGTAATAATAAGCGTGCAAGAATCAACTTAACGAGCATGCTTAGACCATCATCGATTATAAGCCCAATGGAATTCCAAACTACTCCATCAAATATCTTATGCTTTAACTTCAATTTATACCTCTGTAAACATCATTTAAGGCAGGGCTCTAAATATTGCTCTGAAGATTCTCTGACTTTTCCTTCGTACCAGTTTCAGTAACTTTTTAACTTTTAATTTATAAAACCGATAATAGCTTATAAAATAAATTTGCGGGCTATCCAATCTTGAAAGTTCATCATAATTAATCCCTGTAAAACTTCCCCATCTCACATCAAATTGTTTTTTATTTGAAGGAATTTTAATAATAGGTTTATGCAGCAGATCAATACTTTCAGGTGCACCAACAAGATCATATGCTTCAAAGAAAGTTAGATTGTTCCTGTATTTATGTAAAAACTCAAAATCAATAATGTGCAACTTTTTGTTTCTATCTATTAGAAAATTTGACGGTTTGAAATCGAGTAAAGAATATCCCCGCTCAAATATCTTGTAAAGTAAACTTATACACTTTTTCAAAGTTGAAATATTAATTCTGTTACCAAGCGGATTGCTTCCATCAATATATGATGTAATAATATAATTTTCTCCTATTTCCAATAGCTGCGGAACTTCATCTAAGTCTTGAAGAATTGTATAGGCATTAATCTCATTCGATAAAAACATTTCACAGGTTGGTTTAAAGGTTTTTTTTATAGCTTTACCCTCTTTATAAGAAATAAGCTCTATCTTTGCCCTTCTGGAAAAACAGGATAATACTTGCAGAACCGGATACTCGGTCTCAAATGCCTTCTTATATTTTATAATTTCTTCGTGAACTTCCTCCAGGTCTAAGCCAGCGAGTGTCAAGTATTCAACTGCCTGGATCTCATTGTCGCTGCTGTGAATTCCATTACACCATTCTGATTTATCAGGCAGTAACTTATTTAAAAAATCCCTGATTTCATTTTTGCTTAAAATTCTTTTATTAGCTAATCCCGGGTGCTGCTTATAATCACGTGGGTCTGGTTTAATTGGAAGAACATCAAAAGCTACTACTATTGCCGATGGTTCACCGGCATTTGAAGGCCATGGTCCCCGATTCCAATTTCCGCCTCTCACGTGTTTAGTAAATTCATCTTTTAAGGATTCGTTGATGTTTGTTGTTTTGATAATTGTAAATCCTGCTTTCTGAATAAACTTAACAACTTCCTCAAGTAATCCAGCTGTAATTATTTTTTCTCTTATAACAAAACAAACCACTCCTTCAAATTTCTCTATTAACTCAGATTGATGATGTACATCTTCAAGATACGCTTCTAAGTATTGATTGTGCAAAGATAGTTTGTATTGTGTATCCAAAGGTGGAACGAATCCCCGGTTATCTAGATACAAGTGCAATCCATCTAACGTAAAATCGTGAACATCCAAATTTGCCCCTGATGAAATTGTTTTTAAATGATGTATATAATCATGATCTGATTTTACAGTCGGAGTTACTTTATACTGTTTACTTCTTAATCCTGAATCCTCCCCTTTATGAAAAACTACATGGTATGCCAAAAGATAAAAATAATCTTCAGGTTGTGGAACCTTGTAAACATCTTTAAATAATATACAATTTCTTAAAACCTGTTCAGCAAGTGAATATACGTAATATGGCAAACTCTTAAAATCAGATCCGGGTATTCCTGTCTTTGAATAAATATCGAAAGCTATAATACCCGGATTTTTATCTATAATTGAATATACTTTTGTAAGATCATTATCCTCTACCAATATATCTATATCCTCACTCTCCTCAATATCTGGTAAATTATCAAACCATCGAAGAATACAATAGGATATATCCCTTTTATTTAACTCTTTAAAGAATTTTTCGATACCTATCAGAGGAGAAAGATAGTGCCTCGCAATATTTCTCCTTTGTCTTCGGCTTTTAAGCCCCATATAGAATGAGAGCCTCATTCCCCTGATTAAATAAAACAAACCATAAAATTTTTTGCGATTGGATATCCAACCTTTAACTAAAAAATATATTATGGGTACGATGTTCAGGAGAGTAATTCTTTCAAATAGATATCTGGCTTCAGCTGTCTTTTGAACAGATTTTAATTCCTTAAAGCCGGCACTGTTGAGGATAATTACATCTGATGAATTTTTTACAATTGTGTTTCTGAAAGAACCGGGGGTTAATGATATAGTATTATAATCATTATTATTGTCATTTTTCGTAATAGTTAAGAAATTATTACATTTTCTGGTATGAATTGTAAAGAAACTACTTTTTTTACTAAACTCTATAACTCTTAGTTTTTTGTCGAAAAAATTTTCTAGCTTTTTCATTAATAAGTTAAAATCACTTTTATTATTGTAAGAAGATTGATATAAGCAATTAAGTTATAATAATCCGCTGAAAGTATTGAATTTATCTGCAAATAAGTTCTTAATACTAAAACTATTGATTAACACTTGAATTACGACTAATAATTCAACTGTTGCTTTACAAATATAATGCCTACATATTTATGGTGGCTCGGTATTTGTTGTAAATGTGATGGATTTTCAAAGGAAATCGCTTGATTGAAGTAATAATTGCGGCAGTATAGAAAAGTTCAAATATATTGAGATTTAAGCGTATTTGGGTCGATAGAACTATATTACTTCAATAAGACAATCTCAAAGTATTAGTAGATATATCCATGGTAAGTACAATTATTCATTTCACTATTTAAACACACTATGCGAGCAGGATTATATATATGCTAAAATTTAATGTTGATAAATTATTAAATCCATTACTGTCACCATTTCGTGTGAGAAATAAACCTATTTTTATTACCGGGCATGGTCGTAGCGGAACTACGTGGATTGGAGATACATTTAAACAGGCTCCGGGCGCATTGTACTATGTTGAGCCTTGCAATCCAAAAGTGGTTAAGACCGGCAACTACTCCCATTGGTTTAGATATGTTCCTGCTGATAGTAACGATTCATATTTTGAAAGTTGCCTTGATCCTGCATTTAAAGGATTAATTGCTGCCGGAAGTACATGGTTGAAGCAACCATACCGTAGATTTTTAACTGGTAAGAGAGTAATTATAAAAGAGGTTGCTGCGTTGCTATTACTTGAATGGGTATATAAACGTTACCAACCTGATGTATTATTTGTGTTTAGACATCCATGTGCAGTAGCTTTGTCCGAAAAAAA